>JAJTBP010000461.1 GCA_021286825.1 Marinilabiliales bacterium
TGTCATCCGATAGTTTGCCAAAGATCTCAAATCGGGGGATCCGTCCGCCCAATTGGTACATGGAAAGGAACGACCGCAGAAAATCTTGCATGCGTTGAGGCTCGGTAAGGGTGAACATGGGCATCTGCGTACGGAAAACATCCCACAGGGAAAAGACGGTATAGTTGGTGAACCCGACCGCTTTGTGCACTTTGTGATCCTGTCCGCGGAAGAGACTGTCTACATCCATGAAAAGGTTTGGAGCCAAGGATGTGTGATAAAGTGCTGTATAAAAGATGCGCTGCTCCTTATCGGTCCCTCCGGTCACTTCTATCCTGGAGAGTTGCCGGCTCCACTTGCATCGTGCAGATTCTCGGATCGATTGAAAATCCCAACCTGGATTCTCGGCCATCAGATTTTTTCTCGCGCCCTCGACGCTAACGGCCGACAGACCAATTTTTACCAGAACCTGTTCCTGATCCCCGGTTGTGAAACCCACAAAAGCCTTCAGGTTGGTTCCACTTGCCTGGTTTATGCCTGCTTGTAAGGTGTCATGGATCGCTATGCCTTTCCTTTCAAAAGATTTCGAAAAACGGGCGAAGAAATAGATAGATTTCTGATCGGCCCAACCCGTAGTCACTGTATGTCCCGTGATGGTTGAATCATCTGGAAAGGAGAGGGACGATTCCAGGATGTTCCCCCGGTGCTTCAGGTCGATGATGATGTTGGAGGTAGATGACGAAGGAAAGGTATAGCGATGGAAGCCTGTCCGTTCCGTGGCCGTCAGCTCTGCGATGATCCGGTATTTGTCCAGAAAGACACTGTAATAGCCAGGTGTCGCCTGCTCGTGGTTGTGTCGGAAGGTCGAGAGATACCCTTGATTCCCCGGGCTGCCGAAACCGGATTGAAATTGGACTGCTCCCGTTGTGGGCATCAGTAGAATGTCACACAGCTCAGGGGCCCCGGTTCCACTCAGGTGGGTATGGCTGAATCCCAGCAAGGTAGAATCCGAATGGTGGTAACCGGAGCAACCATCCCAGTTGGCCATCCGGGTATCCGGACTCACCTGCACCATACCAAATGGAAGAACGGCTCCGGGATAGGTGTGTCCATGTTCACCCGTTCCTACGAAGGGATCGACAAGACGGGTGTAATCTTTGGGAGCGGGTGTTTGACCACAGAGGTTCAGGTTAAGGGTAGCCAATACCCCTAACCAGAGCAGTGCAAGGATTTTCATCTTCGTTTGGATTCGTTCTTCCAAATGTAGCGAAGGGATGTGAAAGTGCAACCCTTTCGGTGGAAGAAAACTGCACCCCCTGGATCAAGCGATAGCATCTGAAGGAGGTAAGAGAAAAATCTCCTGGATAGGTTCACATTTCCTTTTTTCCTTCAAATGCCGTAAATTGTATAGAACCACCCAATTCCTATCCAAGATGCTTATCAAGACCTATGGCAGCGCCGTACATGGCATCGACGCTACCACCATCACCATAGAAACCGATGTCTCGCGCGGCATCCGCTTCAGCATGGTCGGTCTGGCAGACCAGGCCGTTCGCGAAAGCCAACAACGGATCGATTCGGCCCTTCGTTTTCATGGTTACAAACTTCCGGGAAAGCGAACCGTCATCAATCTGGCGCCAGCGGATATCCACAAAGAGGGATCGGCCTATGATCTTCCCATTGCCATGGGGATACTTTCTGCTTCGGAACAGATCAAGGGTTCGGAGGTT
>JAJTBP010000462.1 GCA_021286825.1 Marinilabiliales bacterium
TCCGGGACATGACATCGGAGTGGTCTCCCTGGTGGGCGATCTGGTTTTGAAGCAGATGAGAAGACACAAACCCACTTTCGTGGATGGTGAACTCCGTAAGATCTATCGCATCGCCAAACCTGTTGACATTCAGAAATGGGAAGAGGCCATCAACCTGGAACATGTGACCATGCTGAAGGCCCGAAAGATCGCCGAAGACCTCCGGCTCAACATGAAGATCGGAGATGTTGAGTTTCAAGGCGACAAGACAAAGGCAATCTTTTATTACATTGCCGACGAGCGCGTCGATTTCAGACAGTTAATTAAAGTGTATGCGGATACCTTCCGGATCCGAATCGAAATGCGCCAAATCGGAGCAAGACAGGAAGCGGGTAGAATTGGGGGGATCGGCCCATGCGGCAGGGAGTTGTGTTGCAGCTCCTGGATCTCCAGTTTTGTCTCGGTCACCACAAATGCAGCCCGATACCAGGAGATTTCGCTGAACCCCCAAAAATTGGCAGGACAGTGCTCCAAACTGAAATGCTGTCTCAACTACGAGCTGGATAGCTACATTGATGCTCAGGCCGATTTCCCGCCAACCAATGTGCCGATCGAAACGGAAAAAGGCAATTTCAACTATCTCAAAGCCGATATCTTCAAGGGAATTTTCTGGTACATCCGGGAAAACAACCAGGGTGGCGGAATCGTTGGGGTATCGGTCCACAAGGTCAAGGAGATTCTTCGGCTGAACAGGAGTGGGAAACGGATTCCGGATCTTACCGGAGATGTAGTGGAAATTCCGGAGGATGCAGCCCCAACACTTCAAAATTCTGTCGGCCAGGAAAGTCTTGACAGATTTGACAGGAGTGGTGGCAAATCCAGGAGAAAAAAACGCCATAAGCCGATTCTTACGCGGAAAAACAACCCGAATGCAGAAAACGATGGCAACAAGAACACAACGGACCTTTAGCAATACGTTTCTCCTGCTCTTTTTTTGCCTGACAGTCGCCTCTTGTGGTGGAAAGTTGGTATTCAGTGAGTACAAGACCCTTCAGGGCGCCCGCTGGCATCAAGATTCCATTCTGCGTTTCGACCTGACAATTCCCGATTCATCCAAACTGTACAACCTCTTCCTCAACGTAAGGAACGAAGGGCGCTATCCCTACAGCAATCTCTGGTTGTTTGTCAACATAACCCCACCCAAGGGGCAGGTCATCCATGACACCATCGAACTCTCGCTGGCTACTCCCGAAGGGAAATGGCTGGGCTATGGACTGGGCGACCTTTATGACATGAAGTATCCGTACAAGCAAACGACTTTTTTCCCGACGGCTGGCTACTACAGACTTGAGATCAGACAGGGAATGCGAACGGAAGATGGATTTCTGAAAGGCATTCACGATTTTGGTGTGACCCTAGATCACAGCAACTGATCCCCTGGGGGAGCATAAGATGGGTCGTAAAATCACCAAAACAAAATTGCTTCGCGGATGAGTAAAAACAAACTGGCAAAATTTGCAGAACTGAAGGTGTTACCCAATGTGGTTGAAGCACCTCAGTCTGAATTGACCGCGGGACCCCATCCGCTTTGCGGCCATTGGAACAGCAATTTTTTTGGGAATGACCATCCGATCGTCCTGGAGCTGGGATGTGGGAAGGGCGAATATACAGTAGGTTTGGCCGAGAAATTTCCCGATAAGAATTTTCTGGGAGTCGACATCAAGGGGGC
>JAJTBP010000463.1 GCA_021286825.1 Marinilabiliales bacterium
CCGGTCCGTTCACCATCCCCAAAGGTCAGGCCTGATGATTTCTAAACCCAAAAAAAAACTCTCCATCCGGAGAGTTTTTTTTTGATAGGGTTCCCTTGTAAAGCGGCCCTTGCGTCCTGATCCATTCCATGTCATAGATTGACGCAGACCCCAGACCCCAGACTTGCAAAAGAATGGGAGATGGGGTTTATCGCCCTCCGGCAATGCTTTCCAGCGCATCACAGAAGACAGAGACCTTGTTGGTGGAAATCACGTCAATACCCGCGAGGATGGCCTTTTTGTAAGACTCGGGTGTCATGCTTGATCCGAATCCATCCGAAAATATTTTGACTCCTTTTTTGTGGGCCTTTTGAATAAGTTCGGCTGAGAGATCCTTCCAGTCCACATCCAATGCATAAGGTTTGTACTGGTCGATCATGTGGTCCAGATCACCCGAATGACCCAGTCCAGGCATCAATTTTGCCATGGGTGCAAGCGATCTCAGCTTGTCTATCTGATCCATTGAATTCAAATAGAAGACAGAACTTTCCAACAGGCGATGTTTTTGAAGACAATTCACGAGAAATTCGGCTTGGATGTCTTTGCAATCCACATAAAAATAGGTAGGATGGGAACTCTTACGGTTGTGTTCGGCCACCATTTGACAGGCTTCTTCCAGGGTAGGAACCTTTTCAGAAGCATAACCGGGATCAAACCAGCTGCCGGCCGAAAGTTCCCTCACATTTTTGAAAGGCATGTTCCGGACAGGTCCTTTGCCATTGGTGGTACGGTCGAGGTTCCCGTCGTGAAGCAAGACAGAATATCCATCTGACGTCTGGCGAACGTCAATCTCTATGTAATCCACCTGAAAATCCAAAGCACAGCGGATCGCTGCAAGGGTGTTTTCCGGAGCAAACTCGTTGGCTGCCCGATGGGTGGCAATTCCAGCCACCTGTCGGTTGCTCTTTCGGATTTCCGCCATCTTCTCCTTTGTCCGTTGATAGCCTGGGTTGGCAACAAAAGGTGCTTCCTGTTTATTCTTGACAAGATCTCGTGGCTTGGCCTCGGCCTTTTGCAAACAGATCGTGGCAAGAACCGCTGCCACAATAAAATAGTTCACGCTTTTCATGTAGTAGTTTTGTTGAAGTTGAACAAAAACCCCGGTTGCTGTGCGCAATCAAGGCGGTTGTGAAGATGGGAAAAAGATTGCAAAGATCCTTCCGTTTCCCCACCTTACGTACTTTTGAAAAAGTCTTAGTTATTGTACAATCCCCTGAAATCGCTGGGGGTGAGATTCGTACCGGCTTTGAATTGCCGGTTGAAATTGGAGATGTTGTTGAAACCGGATTCGACACAGATCTGTGAAATGGGTATCCTGTTCTCAATCAGCAGCTTCTTTGCGTGGCAGATTCGCAGTTCATTGAGAAAAGTCATGAAGGTCTTTTTCGTACTCTTCTTGAAATATTTGCAGAAGGCATGGGGCGTCATGTTGGCAATCTTGGCTACATCCTCAATCTGCAAAGGATAGTGAAAGTTCTTGATCACGTAATGGTGGACCTTCTGCAATCGGACAAACGATGGACTCGAAGCATCCAGGAATGGAATCCCGGAAGAAAAATCCTCCGTCAGGAGCTTTCTGGACTCAGCATTCGACAATTCAGTCAGAATCTCCAGCAACAGAATGATTTTCTGCGGTCCACGGGACACTGAAAGTCTTTCCATCATGT
>JAJTBP010000095.1 GCA_021286825.1 Marinilabiliales bacterium
CCGACTGAAGAAAGCCCGTTTTTCCCTGACCGGACTTCCCGCACTGCTGGAGAAGTATGAGCTCAGGATTGAGTAGTCTTTTCCCCTTCCGGGGATCGGTGACGCCAATTATTCTCTTTTGGGCAGGCCGGAGCTGCAAAATTGAGAACTTCACAAAAAAAAGAGATGCAAACGCACAGTCAGCCCATGATCGGAAAATGGCCCCGATTCCTGTACATCGTCGGGGCAGTAGCCGCTGTGGTAGGGGCCATCGATCCGCTGGAAGGATCCGTTTTGATTCTGACCGGCACCTTGCTCCTTTCCCTGGCCTGTTTCCTGCGTCAAGAGGAGGAGACAAAACTTTTCCTGGTTGCGGCATTGCTTACCGGAACCGGGGTGGCTGCCCTGTTCATCCTCTCATCCATGGGTGGATTTGGGGGAACTTCTGAACTTTCCGGTTGGTGGGGACTTACCATTCTACCTTATCCCATCGGATGGATCCTGACCTTGACCTTACTGATCAAGCGGAAATTCCGTCACCCCAAACACTGAAGACGCGAACTAAAATTTCAACCATGGACAAAACACCTGCAGCCTACCTCGTCTTGACACTGACCATTCTTTTCCTGGGATTGTATCTCTGGTTCCGAATCAGGACTGGCGGCAGGAAGAGTGGACTAACACCTTTGGCCGCCATTGCCTTCGTCTTGATCATTGCCGGATTTTTCTTCGGAGAACAGCGCAACATCGGATATGGATTGATGGGAGCCGGGTTGGCCCTGGCCATTGCTGACCTTCTCCGCAAGTTGAGAAAAAAGTAGATTAGTCGCCGATTACCAGTACTTCCCGTTCGAGCCGGATGCCATAACGTTCCAGAATATCCTGCTGGATGGATTGGGAGAGCTCATAGATTTCCCTGCCGGTTGCTCCACCCAGATTGACGAGTACCAACGCCTGTTTGTCATGAACGGCAGCCTTTCCATGCCGCCTACCCTTCCAACCTGCCTGGTCGATCAGAAAACCGGCAGCGATCCGCGCCTGCCCTCTTCCATTGGGGAATATGGGCAGTCCGGGTATTTGATCCGCCAACGCTTCTGCCTCCTCCTGTGGTAGGGTCGGATTCTTGAAGAAACTGCCGGCATTTCCCAATTGGGCAGGATCGGGAAGTTTTGACCTCCGGATGGAGAGAACAGCGCTTCGTACATCTGCCGGGGTAAGATTGGTTTGATCACCGAGCTGCCGTTCCAACGCACCATAGCCCAGGTTTAGTTGCCCCTGCTTCTTCAATCTGAAAACCACAGACACGATAAGCAGCCGATTGTCTGACAATTGCTTGAAGAGGCTGTTGCGATAGCCAAATTCACATTGCCCATTGTCGTAAACACTTGTGTCACCGGTCGCCAGATTCGCCACCTCCACCTGGCAGATGAGCGAAGAAACCTCAACGCCGTAAGCTCCAATGTTCTGGACCGGAACTGCTCCTACCCTTCCCGGGATCAGCGACAGGTTTTCCACGCCATACCAACCTTTGGAGACAGCGTATGCGACGAAGTTGTCCCATTCTTCACCGGCACCCACCCGAATGTCAACCTCATCCCCATCTTCACGGATCACCTCCATTCCAGAAATGTCGGGCGAAAGAATCAATCCGTCAAAATCGTCCAGAAACAACAGGTTGCTGCCACCGCCGATGATCAAACGTTTCTCTTCCGACAAATGGGGATAACGCTGCATCGCCTCCTGCCAGTCGGCAGGAACGCCGATGGTCAGCCAGTAATCCGTCCGGACATCCAGTCCGAAAGTCTGGTGCCCCCTTAGCGAATGGTTGGGAACGAGTTTGTACAAGTGGATGGGATTGGCAATGACTAATTTTCCAGCAGGGAATCGAAATCCATCTGCTCAGGAAGCGGGGACATCTCCCGAAGTTCTCCCTTTTCACAGATAACCCTTCGGGCCGGGAACATCCGGATCATCTCATAATCATGGGTGGCCATGATGATGGTCACACCATCCTTGTTGATGTCGTGCAGCAGCACCATCAGTTTTTCTGAAGTTTCGGGATCCAGGTTGCCGGTTGGCTCATCAGCCAGGATGATCTGCGGATTGTTGAGCATGGCACGGGCAATGCCAACACGCTGTTGTTCACCTCCGGAAAGGTGATGGGGCATCTTCTGTGCAACGTCGGGCATTTCGACCAGATTCAACACCTCCTCGATGCGCTCCTTGATGGCTCTTTCCTGTCTCCAACCGGTAGCCTTGAGTACAAATTCGAAATTTTTCTGCACAGTCCTGTCTCCCAAAAGTTGGAAATCCTGAAAAATGATTCCCAACCTCCTGCGAAGCAAGGGAATCTCCTTCATCCGGATCTTCTTCAGGTCGTACCCCATGATGAGGCCCTCCCCGCTAACGAGGGGTAACTCATGGTAGAATGTCTTGAGCAGACTGGTCTTGCCACTGCCAACCTTACCGATGATATAGAGAAACTCGCCTTTGTTCAAGGTGAGGTTGACCTCCTTTAATATCAGGTTATTTTGCTGGTAGATGTCAGCATTTTTAAGACTTATTATTTCTTCTGTCATGAGTGAAGTGTTGATAAAATCCTATTTTTGTAAGCACCGGCAATACAAAACTAAGGTTTTTTGGTGATCTCCCGAAATCTTTCTGCTACTATCGCCGGCAACGGATCAACTGATGCAGTTTTATTGTTGCAGGCCATCTTTTCGGATGGGTGCTTCAGATGCCGGGATTGGATGAAGATCCCCGATAACCGGAAAGATATTCTTCTGATTCACTGATTTTCAAAAAATTAACAATCACACGAGAGAATGAAATTGCCCTTCCCATACAAATTGCTTCTCCTTTTGTTTTCACTGGCCCTTGGTTTTTCAACCATGGCACAGGAAAAGGAGCGCTCCGGAGAGTCGTCCGGTCTGATGTTCCAAAGAGCCCTTACCCTGTTTGATGAAGGCAACTTCGGTGCAGCCATCCGGCTTTTTGAGCAGCTTCAAACGAACAACTCCGATGCCCTTGGCCGGGCAGCCGGCTATTTTGTGGCTGCAGCCAGGTCTGAACAGGGCAATTCCAACGGAGGAGCCGAACTGAAGAAGTTTGTGGAGGAGCAACCCGAATCGCCCTATGCCGGAGAGGCCTATTTCCGTTTGGCTAACCTCTCCTTCCGCCAGAAGAAATATTCGGAAGTCTTGCAAATGTTGGACAAGGCCGATCCGGCCACCTTGCTTCCCGGGGAACAGGATCAGTATGATTACACCAGGGCGGTTGCCCTTTTGGAGACTGGAAATCCGTCGCAAGCCAAGGACTATTTTAACCGTCTTCGCGGAAAAAAGGGTCCGCTGGGTGATGGTGCCCGATATTACTGGGCTCACATCTGCTATTCGGAAGGAAAGTACGATGAAGCCCTGGCAGAACTGGAAAAGCTTCAGAACACACCGGTCTATTTTAAGTTCATTCCTTACTATCAAATGCAGATTGCCTTCGCCAAAGGCCAGTACAACGAGGTAGCAGAACAGGGTATACCGCTCTTGGCCAGGGCCCCGGAGGATCGAAAATTTGAGTTGGCCAGAATCGTCGTTACCGCACTTTACCGCCTCGAACGCTACGAAGAGGCCATCGGCATTTTGGAGAAATACTTTCCCGGGAAGGAGGTCAGCCGGGCCGACTGCTATGTGGCCGGTTATTGCTATGAAAAAGGAGACCGGCCCGAACAGGCCATTTCGTGGTATGAAAAATCCATTCAGCAAAAGGATGCCATCTCTCAAGGCACCTATTATCAGTTGGGCGGACTCTATATGAAAAAAGGAGACAAACAAAAGGGGCTAATGGCTTTTCAACATGCTTCCGAGATGAAGTTTGATGCGAAGATCCGGCAGGATGCGCTTTTCCAATACGCCAAAGCCACCTACGAACTGGATTATTCCCCATTCAATGAATCCATCAGGGCCTTTGACCGTTACATTGCCGAGTACCCGAATGCCAAGGAAAATGATTTGGCTTACAACTATCTGGTCAATGTTTTCATGACCACACACAATTACAAGGATGCACTGGCCTCGCTCGACAAGATCAAAGTCAAGAGTCCCTCTATCCGCAAGGCTTACCAACGGGTCACCCTATTCCGTGGAATGGAGCTCTTCAAAGATCTCAACTTCCAGGAGGCATTGGCCCTTTTCGACAAATCGCTGGCTTCGGGAGGTACACAGCCACAATTCAAGGCAAGGGCTACTTTCTGGAGAGGTGAAGCCCTCAACCGTTTGGGCAAACCCGATGAAGCAGCGGCTGAGAACCGAAAATTCCAATCCATGGCGGGCAGCAACAAGCTGGCAGAATATCCCCTTTCGGTCTACAACCTGGGATATTACTATTTCAACAATCAGCAATTGGAAAACGCCACGGAGTGTTTCAACCGCTACATCGGATATGGCGTGGGTGAAAATGACCGGTTGCTGGGAGATGTCTACAACCGACTGGGAGATTGCAACTATGCCGACAGGGAATTTGATGCGGCCATACAGAACTATCAGCGTGCCATTCAATACCACGTAGCCGATGAAGATTACTCCACCTACCAGATTGCGTTCATTCAGGGGCTGCTCCAGAATCAGTCATTGAAAATTGAGATGCTCACTGCGTTGGCAGACAAATATCCCGAATCCGCCTTCCGTGACGATGCCCTATTCGAGACCGGCAAGGCTTATGAGAAACTGAACGATTTTGAGAAGGCCCGGAACAGCTATCAGCAATTGATCAGCGCGTTCCAGGACAGTCCATTGCTGCCCAAGGCGCTGGTTCAACTGGGTCTCATCGCCTACAACCAGAATCATTACGATGAATCGGTCGCCTATTTTAAGCAGGTGGTCGAGAAATATCCCGAGTCGCAAGAGGCCAAAGGTGCACTCACCGGCATCAAAAACAACTACCTCGAAAGCAATCGGGTGGAGGATTATGTGGATTATACCCGGAAGCTGGGCAGGGGCACAACCCCTTCCGAAAACGAGCAGGATTCGTTGATCTATGCAGCTGCTGAAAAGAGTTACATGTCGCATGCCCCGGATGCTACAGGTCAGCTGACCAGGTACCTCAACAGCTTCCCACAGGGCCAGTTTGTGGTGGATGCACATTACTACCGGGCCGATTGCCTGATCAATGGGGAGAAACCCGAAGAGGCACTACCCGATTACGAGGCGGTTCTGGCAGCAGCCGAGAACCCATTCACGGAGAGTGCCCTGACAAAAGCTGCGGATCTTGCCTATGAAAGCAAAGCCTACGGCAAGGCGCTGGATTTCTTCCAGAAGATGGAACTGAAGGCGGCCAATCCCGCTGCCCTTACCGAGGCATTCATCGGCGTGATGCGCTGCCAGTATGAATTGGGAAAATGGGAGGAAGTTGTCAAAACCGGATGGAAAATCCGAAGCAAAGGCAAACTCTCTCCGGAACTGGATCGCGAAAGCAGCTACAAATCAGCCAAGGCCTACGAAGCATTGAACGACATGACCAAGGCCCTTCCCCTCTGGAGAAAGCTCTCCTCTGATCCAAAAACAAAAGAGGGAGCCGAGGCCAAATACAATGTCTGCAAATACTACGCAGACAACAACCGGCTGAAGGATGCGGAGAATGAGGTAATGGATTTCATCGCCAAAAATAGCCCGCACAAATACTGGCTGGGCAAAAGCTTCATCTTGCTGGCCCACATCTATGAGAAAATGAATGACCTTTTCCAGGCAACCAACACCCTGAAGAGTGTTATTGAAAATTATGAGACGAAGGATGACGGAATTGTCGACGAGGCATCCGCCTACCTCAAAACACTGGAAAAGAAATAATCAATTGCCGTTAGTAAAAATGAAATCATTCCATAAAACCGCATTTTTTGCCACTTTGATCCTCTGCTTCCCGTGGCTCGTCTCGGTTGCACAAAAGGACACCACCAAACTGAACCGTGAGGTGGAGGTGGTAAAAGCCTATCGCCCGACTGTTTCCAAAGCCGATAAGATCAACCTTCTTCCCGAACTGAATGACACTACTCGATTCAGGCCGGACCTGAATTACGGCATCAGCAGCCATCCCATCCTGAATGGGTTTACCTCCTCAAAAATGAAGGCAGCCGACCACGTTCCACCCAAATTAAATGAACCCGCCTGGGGAAAGATCAGCGGTGGTTTTGGCACCTATACCACCCCCTTTCTTGACCTCTCGCTCAACAACCCCAATCTGCAGGACGGGACACTGGGACTGATGGTCCACCATCTCTCCTCCTCCGGCAACATCGAGCTGAAAAGTGGAAGCAAGGTGGATGCCCCATTCAGCAACAGTGCCGCCGCTCTCTTTGGAAGTTATGTCTACGAAGGGATCACCCTCTCCTCAGAGATTTCCTGGCAAAGGGAACAGGTCCGGTTTTATGGGTACCCGGTCTCCATTACGGATCCAGCAACCCTTTCTGCGCAAGCACCCTGGCTCAACCGGGACAAGACCAACCAGGAAGGAGCCTTCCTGCTGAACCTGTTCAGCAATGCCAACGCCACGACACTGCTCCATTTCCGAACCGGAATCAAACTGAACTATCTGCATTCCACCGCAGGTGTAACCGACAAAGCCATTCACCTGAATGGCGATTTCAGCTATCCGGCAGGGAACTTCAAAGCCGGTTTGCAAATGGAGATTAGCCATTATGAAACCGATCCGGTGACCGTAGCATGGGATCTTTCACCACTATCTCCCAGAAAAAGCAACTGGATAAGGTTGACACCCACCATCGGGATAGAAGATCTCCTCTATGAACTTCGGGGCGGGATCAACCTCTATGCCACGTTTGACGACCTATCCGGCAATAACTTGAAGCTTTATCCACAGATTACGGCTGCTCTCCACACAGAAGACAAACGTTTCACTGCCTATGGAAAACTGGAAGGGAGCTATCAATTCAATGATTATGCATCGCTTTCCCACGAAAATCGTTGGGTGGATCCCAACCTGACAGTTCTTCCTTCCAACCGAACGAACTGGGTGACCGGCGGGATTACGGCAAAGCTGGCTTGGCCATTGACGATTGACCTCCACGCACAATATGGCAAAACCGACAATCAATACTTCTTTGTGACCCATGTGGTCAACCGGGACATCAACAAAACCGGCACAACGCCCGTTGCACCGGAGGATTTGCTCTACAACAATGCCTTCAGCGTCAGTTATGATGAGCTGACACGATTGGATCTGGCGGGCAAGATCGACTATCTTCGTCCGGGAGTCTTCTTCAGTCTGGAAGGTCATTATTATACCTACTCAACAAAGGTCTGGGCCAAACCCGCTTATCAACCCGATTTTACCCTTCAGGCATCCACCGGATTCAATCTGACCCCCACGTGGAAGGTTAGCGGAGAAATCAACCTGGTCGGCCCCAGACAAGCCATCCTCCTTTATGTGCTGCCTCTCACTTCCTCTCAGGTCAACACACCCATTTACCATGCCCTGGATGCCATGGCCGAAATCAACCTGGGATGCAACTATCAGCTCCACCCTCGTCTGGGCCTCATGGGAGCGGTCGAGAACCTGCTGAACAGAAAAGACGAACCCTGGTACGGCTACACGGTTCAGGGGATCCGGTTTAAAGCGGGAGTAAGCTTCTCTTTCTGAAAAATAGCTTGGTCGTTTGGGGAAAAAGAGATACATTTGCATGTTGCGAAAAGGGGTGCGATGCGCCATGACAAAGCCAACTTTAGCAATTTCTACAATATTGATTTTCAGTAATTTAATATTTTAACGAGGCATTTTTCCAATCGCAGGGAATTCAACAGCCCAAAGCGGATGAGCGGAAATATGCTGATTGTCAAAGTCTACGAAGCATGAGTGAAGATTTGAACATAAAGGCCTCTTCGGAAGCCACCTACGGTGCAGATAGTATTCAGGTTCTGGAAGGATTGGAAGCCGTTAGAAAACGGCCCGCCATGTACATTGGTGATGTAAACATTCGCGGTTTGCATCATCTTGTCTATGAAGTCATTGACAATTCAATTGATGAGGCCCTTGCTGGTTTCTGCAACAACATCAACGTTGTCATCAATGAAGACGGTTCGGTCTCTGTGGAGGACGATGGACGCGGAATTCCGACAGAATATCATGCCGGAGAAAATAAATCGGCTCTTGAGGTGGTACTGACGGTGCTTCACGCCGGTGGTAAATTTAACAAGGAAAGCTATAAGGTTTCCGGGGGTTTGCATGGGGTGGGTGTATCCTGCGTCAATGCACTTTCGGTCTATCTGAGGGCTGAAATCCACCGTGATGGAAAGATCTGGGAGCAGGAATATGCCAAAGGATTTCCCCAGGGAGAGGTGAAGGAGATCGGCACCACCGACCGTACCGGCACCACCATCACTTTCAAGCCGGATGGTTCCATCTTCACCACCACCGAATTCAAGAGTGACATTCTGGCTGCCCGTCTGCGTGAGCTGGCCTTCCTGAACAAGCAAATCAGGCTTACCATCCGCGATGAGCGAGTCAAAGAGGCAGATGGATCGGTAAAGGAAGAGGTTTTTTACTCGGAAGCAGGGTTGTCTGAGTTTGTCGATTATCTGGATGGCACGCGTGAACGGATCATCGAAGAGACCATCCACATCTCGACCGAAAAGAACGATGTTCCGGTGGAGATCGCCATGTGCTACAACAACTCCTTTACAGAAAACGTTCATTCCTACGTCAACAACATCAATACGATAGAGGGAGGTACCCACCTTACAGGATTCAGAAGGGGATTGACCCGGACGTTGAAGACCTATGCCGAGAACAGTGGCCTCTTTCAAAAATTGAAATTTGAGATATCGGGTGATGATTTTCGCGAGGGATTGACGGCTGTTGTATCCTGCAAGGTTCAGGAGCCACAGTTCGAAGGCCAGACAAAAACGAAACTGGGTAACTCAGAGATCAGTGCCTCGGTCGACCAGGCCGTCAGTGAGATGCTGAGCAACTATCTGGAGGAGCATCCCCGTGAGGCAAAGATCATCGTGAACAAGGTGATCCTCGCCGCCACTGCCAGACATGCCGCCAGAAAGGCCCGTGAACTGGTTCAGCGCAAGAATGTACTCTCCGGCAGCGGACTTCCCGGCAAACTCGCCGATTGTTCGGAAAAGGATCCGGAAAGGTGCGAGCTCTTTCTGGTTGAGGGAGATTCGGCCGGTGGAACAGCGAAACAGGGTCGGGACAGAAGCTTTCAAGCCATTCTGCCACTCCGCGGAAAGATCCTGAACGTCGAAAAAGCAATGCCTCACAGGGTATTTGACAGCGAAGAGATCCGCAACATCTATACGGCACTCGGGGTGTCCATTGGGACGGAAGAAGATCCAAAAGCATTGAATATCTCCAAGCTTCGTTACAACAAGGTCATCATCATGACCGATGCCGACGTGGATGGATCCCACATTGCCACGCTCATCATGACCTTCTTTTTCCGTTACATGCACGACCTGATCCTGAATGGCCACATCTACATCGCCACTCCCCCGCTCTATCTGGTCAAAAAGGGCAAACAGGAACAATACTGCTGGACTGAAGCACAAAGGGTCCGACTGATTGAAGAGTGGGCCAATGGAAATGAGAAGAGTGTGCATGTGCAACGATACAAAGGTTTGGGAGAGATGAATGCCGAACAGTTGTGGGAAACCACCATGAATCCGGACAAACGCACCCTACGCCAGGTCGAGATCGAAAATGCTGCCGAATCCGATCACATCTTCTCTATGCTCATGGGAGATGAGGTACCACCGCGTCGTAAATTCATCGAGGACAATGCCACCTATGCCAACATTGATGCCTGATCTGACACTTCCAATGAGGGTAATTGAATGAATATCTGCGTCTTTTCCAGTTCCAGCAATGCCATACCTGAAGTCTACTTTCAGGAAGCGCGAGATTTGGGCCGTTTGATCGGCCAATCGGGCTGGCATCTCGTTTATGGAGGGGCCAATGTGGGTTTGATGAATTGTTGCGCCGAAGAAGCGCGGGCACATGGGGCACGGACCATCGGCATCATTCCTGAACTGATTCATGCCCATCGTCTCTCCAATCCGCATGACCACGAGCAGATCATCACCCCCAACATGCGGGAACGGAAATATCTCATGCGGAAACGTTCGGATGCATTCGTTGCCTTGCCCGGCGGATTTGGCACCCTGGAGGAAATCCTGGAGGTAATCACCTTGAAACAGCTTAGCTATCATAACAAAGCCATCGTATTCATCAACACCAATGGCTATTACGACCATCTGATCGCCCAATTCGAACACGCTTATCAGGAAACCTTTGCCAAGGAGAGCTACCGACAACTCTATTTCATCGCCGCCAATGCAGAGGAGGCCGCGGCTTACCTGCTTCACTACCTGCCCGGTGAGCCCGTTGCCAAATGGTTCAAGGTGCCGGAAAAGGATTCCACGAGCCAGGACTGACATTTTGTCTGAAAATTCCTCCTTTGGAAGTCGCTTGCCGGGGAATACCATTTAACTTTTGTTGGGACCTAAAACCTTGACCGGACAGCACCGGCAGCAATTGCCGGGGAAAAAAACCTTTCATTTCCAAAGGCTTATTAAAAGGAGTGCTTCCCAACCCATCGCAACCAAATTTTAAGGGAAGCCAAGCCTCGTTTTCTGCGAGTTAAAGTTTGTTAATCACGATTACTTTTGATAGAGAATGCCGTCTAATAGCTAGAAGAGACCCTCAAAATGGTATAAATTTTGAAAAAAGATTGCTGTCAAATTTTAAAACGCGATGATTTATGAACACAATGAAAAAGAGCGCATCTTACGTAGCATTTGCTTTTATGGGAGCCATCTTTGCTATCGTTTTGTATTCACAATTCAACAAAACAGAAAAAAGCACAGTTGTCTACGAACCGAGTCCAATTCAGCTGTCCAACTATAGCCAACCCTCCACGCCCGCTACGGGACAGCTGCCCGACCTCACCGAGGCCGCAGAGAAAAGCGTCTCTGCTGTCGTACACATTACCACCAAAACGAAGAATCAATATGCGGATGCCGGCAATCAGCTGTTTGAATACTTCTTTGGTCCCAGAAATTATGGCAACCAGGAACCCCAGTACAGCATGGCTGCCGGATCCGGTGTGATCATCAGCGAGGATGGCTTCATCGTAACCAACAATCATGTGATTGATGGGGCTGAAAACATCGATGTCATCCTGAATGACAACCGCAAGTTTACGGCCAAAGTGATCGGAAAGGATGCCAATACAGACCTGGCCCTGGTGAAGATCGATGCCAAAAACCTGACGGTTCTGCCCTGGGGCAATTCAGAAGCATTGAAACTGGGAGAATGGGTGCTTGCCGTTGGCAATCCCTTTAACCTCACCTCTACGGTCACCGCAGGTATTGTCAGTGCCAAGTCCCGCTCGATCGGCATCTCCAACAACCGGATGGCCATTGAATCCTTTATCCAGACCGACGCTGCCGTGAATCCGGGTAACAGCGGAGGTGCTCTGGTAAATGCCAGGGGTGAACTGGTCGGTATCAACACCGCCATCGCATCCCGAACCGGTTCCTATTCCGGCTACTCATTTGCCATTCCAGTCTCCATCGTACACAAAGTGGTGGAAGATCTCAGAAAGTACAAAGAGGTACAGCGCGCCTATCTGGGTGTCGAAATCCAGACCGTAACCGATGAGGTTGC
>JAJTBP010000096.1 GCA_021286825.1 Marinilabiliales bacterium
GGCAATACGGTCATTGAAGCAATATATGATCGCGACGAAGCGCTGGAAGTCATTTCCGTTGCCATGCAAGACTACAGCAATCGGTTCGACAACCTGGGAAAGATGTTGACACTGGATGATTGAATCTTTTCAAAACCATTTCTATTCAGGAGTTGGCCAAAGGCAATCCCGGTGAACGGTTTTGTGCAGCCGGTTCCTCCTTATCATCATCTGTTCACATGATTTACGAGAATATCTCCATCATCGTCGCCATTGCCGAAAATTTCGCGATTGGTAAAAACAACGACTTGCTTTTTCACCTGCCTGAAGATTTGAAGCGATTCAAGAAAATTACCTCAGGGAAGTCGCTCATCATGGGCAAGCGAACCTTTTTCTCTCTTCCCAAGGCTCCGCTACCCAACAGACGGAACATCGTGATCACGGATGTCCCGGGTGAACAATTTCCGGGCTGTGAATCTGCGGGTTCCATTGAAGAGGCCCTGAAGTTGGTGGAACAGGATCCGGAGGCCTTCATCATTGGGGGCGGCATGATTTACCGGCAGTTCTATCCAATCGCCGGTCGGCTTTACCTCACGCTGGTCCACCAAACGATGGAAGCGGATACCTTCTTTCCCGAGATCGATTTCAACGATTGGGATGAGTTGGCCCTTGAGGAGCACTATGATGAAGCCAATGACTTCCACTATGCCTATCTGGACCTGAAACGCAAAGGATAAGTTCAGGACAGACTTAAACGGAGACGGCTCCTTTGATGTGTGGATGGGACAGATAATCAACCAATTCAAAATCTTCGTACCGGAAGGAGAAGATGTCGTCAACCTTTGGATTGATCTTCATCTTTGGCAGGGGATAGGGTTCACGGGTAAGTTGTAGCTTGACCTGCTCCAGATGGTTGTTGTAAATATGGGCATCCCCGAGGGTATGAATGAACTCGCCGGCTTTCAGACCGGTTACCTGGGCAACCATCATGGTCAGCAAGGCATAGGAGGCAATGTTGAACGGAACACCCAGAAAGACGTCTGCACTGCGCTGATAGAGCTGGCAGGAGAGATGACCCTCATGAACATAGAACTGGAACAACAGATGGCAGGGGGGAAGTTTCATTTTGTCAAGATCCCCTACATTCCATGCACTTACGATCAGTCTTCTGGAGGTTGGATTGTGCTTGATCTGTTCAATTACTTCTGATATCTGATCGATGGAACCACCGTCCTGCGTGGGCCAGGACCGCCACTGATGACCATAGACCGGACCAAGGTCACCGTTTTCATCGGCCCATTCATCCCAGATTTTGACCCCGTTTTCTTTCAGATAGCGTATGTTTGTCTCCCCTTGCAAGAACCAAAGCAATTCATGGATGATCGATTTGAGGTGAAGCTTTTTGGTGGTTAGAACCGGAAATCCCTCTTGCAGGTCAAAACGCATCTGATAGCCAAAACGACTGATGGTACCTGTGCCGGTTCTGTCGGTCCGTTGGTTGCCGGATTCCAGCAGGGTTGTCAATAAATCAAGATAGGGTTTCATGAATTGGTTTCAGGCATGTTCAGTTGTCTCACCGGCAGAACGTTTGCCGATTTCGTCCCGGATGGTCCCGGCTTTTTCGTAGGCTTCCTCCTGAATGGCTTTTGCCAGCATCTCGTTTAACTCATCCAGTGTGTATTCGCTCAGATAGTTTTCATCACCCTCTTCCCCTTCGCCATTGAGCGCTTCGGGGGTCTCAGGGTCTTCTTCTTCGATGTCAATCAGAATGCCGGTTTGGGTCATGACCTCCTCCGTTGTGAAGATGGGGCAATTGCAGCGCAAAGCCAAGGCAATGGCGTCGGAAGTCCTGGAATCGACATTGAAACTTCCGGTCGGCCCGGTCAGTTTCATCTCTGCATAGAAGATACCCTCTTCGAAGGTGTGGATGAATACCTCAGTGAGCGTGATCTCGAAAGTTGAGAGTACCTGGGTAAAAAGGTCGTGGGTGAGCGGCCTGGGCGGGGTCAATCCTTCCAGATTGATGGCAATGGCCTGGGCTTCGACCGCTCCGATGATGATCGGAATCCTCCTGCTGCCATCCACTTCAGCCAGCACCAGAGCATAGGCTCCCGACTGATCCTGGCTGTAGGAGAGTCCGAGTATCTTCAGTTTAATTTTCTTCATCCGATTGATGTTTCGTTAAAAACCTTGTGCTGAGGTTGAACCGATCCCTGCAAAGTTAGATTTTTTACAATCAAAGCAATCCTCTTTTTTTCAACAAAGGTTTGATATCCGGATCTTTACCCCTGAATTTCCGGTAGACGACCATGCCATCATCGGTTCCGCAATGGGTCAGGAGATCCCTGAATTTGGCGGCAAGCACAGGATTAAAGATATCTCCGGATGATTTAAAGGCATCGAATGCATCTGCATCCAGCACCGCTGCCCACAGATAGACATAATATCCGGCAGTGTATCCGCCGCTGAAAGAGTGTTGGAAATAGGTGCTTCTGTATCTGGGCAGAATCTCGTCGATCAATCCAATCTTCTGCATCGATTTTTTCTCAAAGGCACGCACATCCTTGATATCAGGATTGGCGGCAGTGTTGTAATCCATATCCAGAATGGAGGCAGCAAGCAATTCGGTGGTAATGAATCCCTGGTTGAACTCACTGCTCTTTTCCATTTTCTCAATCAGAGCATCCGGAATCACTTCGCCTGTCTTGTAGTGTTTGGCATAGGCCTTCAGCACCTGCGGCTCTGCGGCCCAGTTCTCATCCACTTGCGAAGGCAACTCTACGAAATCGCGCGGTACATCTCGGGCAGTTCTTTCATAGGGACCATCGGCAAATACGCTATGCAAGGCATGACCGAATTCATGAAAGGCCGTCGTCACCTCTTCGAAAGTCAGCAATGCGGGTGCATCACCGGTGGGACGGGTAAAATTCATCACCATGGAGATGATGGGATCCGTTTTCTTCCCGTCTCTGTACTGCCGTCCTGCAAAACCGGTACACCAGGCACCCACCCGTTTCCCGTCTCTCGGATGGAAGTCCATGTACAGGACCGCAAGATGTGACTGATCTTTGTCCTTGACCTCATAGGCCACCACCTCGGGATGATAAACCGGCAAGTCGGTCCGCTTTTCAAAGGTGATGCCGTAAAGTTTGTTGGCGACATAGAACATCCCTTTCTGCACATGATCAAGGGAAAAGTAGGGCTTCAATTCTGACTCTTCCAGATTGTATTTGGCTTTTCGGACCTTCTCTGCATAATACCACCAATCCCACGACTGAAGTTTGAACTTGCCACCCTCCTGGTCTATGACCGACTGGAATTCGGCCCTTTCTTGCTTGGCCTTGGCGAGTGAGGGGACCCAAAGCTTGTGAAGAAACTGATAAACCGCTTCGGGTGTCTTGGCCATGTTCTCGTCGATGACATAGGAGGCAAAATTTTTGAATCCCAGCAGTTTGGCGCGTTCGTCGCGTAGCAGGACCATTTTTCTGATCAACTCCTTGTTGTCGAACTTGTTGTCATAATCACCACGCATAAAATAGCCCCGATATAATTTCTCACGTAAGGCACGGTTGTTGGCATAGGAGAGGAAGGGCAACATGCTGGGTTTGGCGAGGGTAAATACCCATTTTCCCTTCAGACTATCTTTTGCAGCTTCGATGGCGGCACCTTCGATGACATCTGCCGGCAGTCCGGCAAGATCTTCCTGTTTGTCGATGACCAGCCGAAAATTCTTGTTGGTTTCAGCCAGAAGGTTTTCACCAAACTGTAGCACATTTTTGGAGAGTTCTTCGTTGATTTCCCTCAGGCGTGCCTGTTTTTCGGGCGACAGATTGGCACCGTTGCGCTCAAAGTCCTTGTAATATTTTTCAGTTACCCGAATCTGTTGGGCATCCAATCCCATGGAATTCCGCTTTTCATAAACTGCTTTGATCCGTTGGAAAAGCTTGGGGTTGAGTGAGATGTTGTCGCGGTGGCGTGTCAGAAGGGGAGTGATCTGTCTGGCCAGCTTCTGCATGGCCGGATTGGTATTGGCTCCGTTGAGGTTGCTGAAGATGCGCGAAGCAACGGAGAGCTGATCTCCTGCGGTGTCGTAGGCCAGGATGGTGTTTTTGAAATCGGGAGTTGCCGGATTGTTTACGATGGCATCAATCTCGGCCTGATTGGCTTTTATCCCTGCTTCGATGGCCGGAAGAAAATGTTCCAGCTTGATTTCATCGAATGGTGGAACCTGGAAAGGGGTGTTAAAAGGCTTCATCAATGGATTGTCCTGTGTCGCCTGTTTGGGTTCGGCAGGGCGTAAAGCCATAAGAATGAATGAGATTGCCAACATAAGAAAAGCCGGGTATTTCATGATTAAAGGATTGGTTGTTCAGTTGGAAAAGTTACAACTTATTTTTCGCGTGGAGAAAAAATCGGAACAAATTGTCCGCCCAAAATTTGGACCGAAGAGCGGAACCTGCCGACGGTTTGTCAAGCAATGGTATGTTCAAGTGTTCAGTGGATTTATCCGATCCGCACCCTATCGCTGGGCCCGTGACGGTCGGTCAGTTCGATCCGGTATTTGGCCATAAGCGGGGAGAACTGGGCGATGGCCGTTTCAGGGGTGTTGTTCTCTGCAGAAAGGTGACTCAAAAAGACACATTGCAGGTCCGGATGAGCACACGCACTCAGCAGGTCGTATGCCTGCAGGTTGGAGAGGTGGCCGACATCCGAGGAAATTCTGCTTTTCAGGTAATAGGGATAGGGTCCGTTCATCAACAGGTCGTGATCGTAATTTGTCTCCAGAAAAAGGGCGTGACATTGTCGGAGGTGATGCCTGACCCGATCACACGGAGTCCCGATATCGGTAAATACACCAATGCTGATGCCTTGGTAATCAATGCGGAAGGAGACGGGATCCGAAGCGTCGTGTTGCTTGGATACCGGCCAAACGGTGAAATCTCCGATCTGAATGCATTCCATCGCCTCGATAGCGGTAAAGGAGAGTGGTTTCCAGGTCTTAAAGGCTCCCCTAAAGGTGCCTGTTGTCATGTAAACGGGAACATCCAGACGCTTGCTCAATACCCTTGCCCCGCGGATGTGGTCGCCGTGCTCATGGGTCACGAAGAGTGCCTTTACCTTCCGGGGATCGATGCCCTTGCTGACCATCCTCCCCAGCAATTGTTTGAAGGACAAGCCCGCATCAATCAGGATGGCCTCCTCTTCATTTCCGACATAATAGCAATTTCCGTTGCTGCCCGACGCCAATGCACAAATCTCAACCATGCTCCAAAATTTGTACGAAGATAGGAGATTTTACCCCGCTATCCATGGTTGGGACTACCGAAGTGTAAGCGATCGTTGAGGCGCAAGGGTTTGCACTTCAACGATCGCTGTCTGTTGTTTCGACAGGCAAGGGCTTGCCTGTCAACTGTGGATGGCCAGGCGACCGTCCCGAACATCGATGGTTAAGGTATCCTCTGGTTTGATGTCTCCCGAGAGGATTGCCTTCGACAAATCGTTCAGCAGGTAGCGCTGCATCATCCGCTTGACGGGTCGGGCTCCAAACTGCGGATCAAATCCGGTTTCGGCAACCCAATCGACCGCGGCCTCTGTCATGACGGCATGGTATCCGCTCTTTTCGAGTCTTTGAAGAACTAGGTTGAACTGCAACCGTACGATTTGTCTGATCTCCTCCTTGTTCAGCGGAGTAAAGACGATGATCTCGTCGATCCGGTTCAGAAACTCCGGACGGATGGTCTGTTTCAGCAGGTTCATCAGCTGCTCCTGCAATTGATCCATGATCATCACCCGGTTTCCTTCATTCATCTTTTCGCTTCGCTCCCTGATCAGGTGCGATCCCAGGTTGGAGGTCATGATGATGAGGGTATTCTTGAAATTGACCGTTCTTCCCTTGTTGTCGGTAAGCCTTCCGTCATCCAGCACCTGTAAAAGGACGTTGAAGACATCGGGATGGGCTTTCTCGATCTCATCGAACAGAATGACCGAATAGGGTTTTCTCCTGACAGCTTCGGTCAGCTGACCCCCCTCTTCATAGCCAACATATCCGGGAGGCGATCCGATCAGACGGGTTACCGAGAACTTCTCCTGGTACTCAGACATGTCGATCCGGGTCATCATGTTTTCGTCGTCAAAGAGGTATTCTGCCAAGGCTTTGGCCAACTCCGTCTTGCCAACTCCCGTTGATCCAAGGAAGATAAAGGATCCGATCGGCCGTTTCTCGTCCTGAAGTCCGGCCCTGGACCTGCGCACAGCATCGGATACGGCGGCAATGGCTTCATCCTGGCCGATCACCCTTTTGTGCAACTCATCCTCCAGATGAATCAGCTTCTCTTTTTCGCTTTGCAGCATGCGGGTGACCGGAATGCCGGTCCAACGTGCCACCACGGCAGCAATGTCTTCGGCATCCACCTCCTCCTTGATCAGTGGCTGGTTCTTCTGTTTTTCACGAAGCTGTTCCTGCAAAAGTAGGATTGCGCCTTCAGCCTCTTTGATCTTTCCATAGCGGATTTCAGCCACCTGGCCATAATCTCCCTGTCTTTCGGCTTGCGCTGCCCTTATCTTGAGCTCCTCAATCTCCTGTTTTTTTGCCTGAATCCCTTCGATCAGGGCTTTCTCTGCCTGCCATGAGGCACGAAACCTTTTCTGTTCCTCCTTTAAGTTGGCAATTTCCTCTTCCAGCCGGGACAGCTTCGGCAGGTCGTTCTCCCGTTGGATGGCAGCCCTTTCAATCTCGAGCTGGGTCAGCTTCCTTTCGGTCTCATCCAACTCCTCCGGAAGTGAGTTCATCTCCATGCGCAGTTTTGCAGCGGCTTCGTCCATCAGGTCAATGGCCTTATCCGGCAAAAAGCGTTCGGTGATGTATCGCTGGGAAAGCTCAACGGAGGCGATGATGGCATCATCCTTGATCCTCACTTTGTGGTGATTCTCATATCGTTCCTTCAATCCGCGGAGAATGGAGATGGCCGACTGGGTATCCGGTTCATCCACCATGACCAGCTGAAACCTTCTTTCCAAGGCCTTGTCCTTCTCAAAATATTTCTGGTATTCAGCCAAAGTGGTGGCTCCCACGGCACGCAAGTCTCCCCGGGCCAGTGCAGGCTTCAGAATGTTGGCAGCGTCCATCGCCCCCTCTCCCTTGCCAGCTCCAACGAGCGTGTGAATCTCGTCGATGAAAAGGATAATCTCCCCTTCCGCCTGTACTACCTCCTGAATGACAGACTTGAGCCGTTCCTCAAATTCCCCTTTGTATTTGGCCCCTGCGATGAGTGCCCCCATGTCGAGGGAGAAGATTTGCTTGGACTGCAGGTTTTCCGGAACGTCTCCCCTGACGATTCGTTGTGCCAATCCCTCGGCAATGGCGGTCTTTCCCGTTCCCGGTTCACCGACAAGGATGGGATTGTTTTTCGTACGTCGGGAGAGGATCTGCAACACCCTGCGGATCTCTTCGTCACGTCCAATGACCGGGTCAAGCTTGCCCGACCGTGCCGCATCATTCAGGTTGATGGCAAACCGGTTCAACGAATTGAAGGTCTCTTCGGCCGTCTGACTCTCCACTTTGGAGCCTTTTCGCAGTTCAGCGACAGCCGCTTCCAGTACCTTCTTTTCCACCCCTTGCTCCTTCATCAGTTTGCTCACGGCATCACCGGCATCCAGCATGGCCAGAAGCAAATGTTCAACGGAGACAAATTTGTCCCCCATTTTTTGGGAGAGCGTAATGGCTTTTTGCAAAACGGCATTGCAGCCATTGGAGAGATAAGGTTCTCCGCCCGTTACCTTGGGCAAGCTGCTGACCAGTTTGTCCAATTCTCTGGTAAAAAGCGATGGATTCACACCCGCCTTCTGCAACAAAAACGAGATGACATTTTCAGCTTCAGACAACAAACCTTTCATGAGGTGTGCGGTCTCGATCGACTGCTGGTTGTTTCCCGCAGCCACCTGGAGTGCCTGCTGAACGGCCTCCTGTGCCTTGATGGTAAAATTGTTGAAGTTCATATCTGATTTTTATAAATGGACTCATTGACGATCAGACTTCCACAAACTTCGATCCAGGATGGTTAATCGGTCATAATGTCTTTAATGTATTGATAAAGAGGAAATAATGTCACATTGTCTGGTCACTTATGCGACAGAATGGCACCTTTCAGGATTGTTTTTGCCGATGTCTGCCTGGGCGGATAAATGACCGATGCAAGTCTTGAGCGGGTAGAGACCGAAGGCAAGCAGGGTGTTGGCAGATCCTATTGTGCCACAAAAACATAGGTGATGGTCCCTTTTTCTTTCTCCGGAGCGGAGGCGTCCTCGTTGAAAAGGGTCTTTTCTGCTGCCTGTTTGGCATAGGCAAAAATGGTGGGATCACTGATCCGGTTGTTCTCTCTTGGAAGGGCCGAGATCACATCGCCAGCCCTGTTGACTACTACTTCGACCGTAACCTCTCCGCCTCCCTGGGCAAGATAAACAGGGATCGGCAATTGGACATGGTATCTTTTTCCAACCAGGTAGCGAATGTTGGATTTTCCCTTAAAGGTGGATCGTCTTGCCTCCTCCGGCGTCATCCCTTCCGTGCTGGCCACAGGCATGGGGACATCTCCGATTTCCGGTATCTTGCGGGATAGGTTTTTGTTCACGTCACTGGCCAGCTGTTTGGCTGCAGCGACCTCTTTTGCATAGGTTTTATCAAAGAAGGGATCTGACACTGTTTTGGAACTTTGATCGCTCAGGTTATAGGCCCTGTTGGAGGCTCTTCCTCCGGATTTCATGGCATAAGGCTCCTGAAGGGAGGTGGATGCCGGATCCAGTGCCTTTTCCGGGAGCTGTTCCTTGATCGGGATCGGCACCATGTCAACGAAAAGAGCGGTCTCCGGCAATTCATGGTTGTTTCGCATCTGCGCAAAAAGCAGCGATCCCAAAACAATCAAATGCAGCAACAGGGTTACCAGTATGGCATTGATGTTGTCCCGATATAGACGTTGTATTTTCTCCATCTCAGATCTTCCGGGACAAAGGTAAGCTAAACTGTGGAAAAATGAGAAACGATCCTGCCAAGATGGGCTGGGAACAGACGCTTTCTAATCTATAAGATATCCCGGCTGTACTTTTGGAAAGACCCCTTTTGCGGCACCCTCGTCGAACAAATAGCCAACGGCTTCTTTCCCTTTGGATCCAAGGTCGAGGGTAAAGTCGTTGACATACAATCCAATGTGTTGTTGCATCACCGATTCCTCCATGGCCTGGGCATGTTGCCGGACGAAAGGCAGGGATACCTCCGGATGTTGAAAGGCAAATGCAACGCTCCGTTTTAGGATGCGGTCTATCCGCTTTTTCAGATCCTCCTGCAAAGAGCGACGGACAATGATACCCCCCAGGGGGATCGGCAAACCGCATTGCTGTTCCCACAATTCCCCCAGATCGACGATCTTCCGCAATCCCTTGGACTGATAGGTAAACCGGTTTTCGTGGATGATGACTCCAGCGTCGGTCTCTCCCGACAGAATCACCTCCTCGATGTCGGAAAAAAGGTACTCCTTTTTATTGATCAGATCAGGATACGCCAGTGAAAGCAGGAGATTGGCCGTTGTATATTTTCCGGGGATCGCTACTGTCACCTGATTTACCTCATCCGGATAGATCTTCCTTTTGCTGATCAGCAGCGGTCCATTGCCAAATCCGAGGGCACTTCCGGCATTCAACAGCTGGTAGTCATCCGAAAGATAGGCGAATGCGTGGTAGCTGACCTTGGTGATGTCGATGTCGGAGGAAAAGGCACGTCTGTTGAGCTCCTCCACATCTGCCATGAGTACCTGAAATTGAATACCTTCGGTGTCAACGTGTCCTTTGACCATGGCATCGAAAATAAAGGTATCATTCGGGCAAGGAGAAAAGCCCAGCGAGAGGCGCATTACGAAAGTTGTTTGATTTTGGCAAATTTTCTCAGGAAACGGAAAAGTTCATCGGTCAGATTTTCAATGGCCAGCGGGATGTCCCACTTGGTGGTGTCCCTCGATTCTACAAAATTGGAGATGGCACGAATCTCAAGAAAGGGTACTTTTTCATGCAGGCACACATAAAAAACTGAGGCACCCTCCATCGATTCCACATCTGCATTGAATTCGTTGTAGATCCGGTGAATACTCGCATTGCAACCATGACTGATGTTCCCGGTAACTCCCTCGACAGCTGTCAGTTCCAGCTCTTTGAAGTGGTGGGGATTGGTCATTTTGCCGTTTTCGAAAGGGAATTGATTCATCTCCATGAAACCCGCATCAAAAAGGGATACCACCCGGTCATCCTCCTCAATGCCGAGATCACAGATCTGCTCCGTCTTCACATTCACCACCATTCCGATGGAGAGCTCATCCCTGAAACTTCCGGCAATCCCGGCATTGATCACCAGGTCATATTTGGAAGCATAGAGTGCCCGCGTGAGATGGTAGGCGGTAAAAGTCATGCCTACACCGGGAATCAAAAGATCAATTTCCAGGTCATACCACTTGTAGCGGAAGATATTCTTCCCCTCACCCTCAATTTCGACCAGATTTTCGAAAAATTGGTAAAGTTCAAAACAAGTAGCCCCTACAAACAGTATTCTCATGTGACAGCAAAAACGGGATTTGGTAATTGCGGTGCAAATGTAAAACTAACTTCGTCCAATTAGCACCGCCAACAAACATTCATACTTGATTTGTCGAAAAAAGTTAATAAAAGTTGTTTATTTGTATCCAGTTTAATTAAAAAAATCTCTGTCAGCCGGATATGAAAAAATCTACCTTTTTTCATGCTGGATCAGATAGATAGCCTCAAGCGCCATGCAATTCTCACTCCATAGAAAGAAGTCGGACGGGTATCAAAAGACCGAAAGATATCCACAGGAAACGGTGACAAAAATCGCCGAACATTACAGACAAATCCTGGAACTGATCGGGGAAGACACCCAGCGGGAGGGTCTTGACAAATCACCGCTCCGGATTGCCAAGGCTCTGCAGTTTATGACCCAGGGTTATGGAATGGATCCAGAGGAAATGCTTCGGTCGGCAATGTTCAAGGAAGATTATCGTCAGATGGTCATCGTCAAGGACATTGAAATTTACTCCCTGTGTGAGCATCATCTCCTTCCTTTTTTTGGCAAAGCCCACGTGGCTTACATCCCGAATGGGCACATCACCGGTCTGAGTAAAATTGCCCGGGTGGTCGAAGCCTATTCCCGAAGGTTACAGGTGCAGGAACGATTGACCCTTCAGATCAAGGAATGCATTCAGCATACACTTTCCCCACTCGGTGTGGCCGTGGTCATCGAAGCCAAACACATGTGCATGTGCATGCGGGGAATCGAAAAGCAAAATTCGGTCACCACAACCTCAGATTTTACCGGTGCCTTCGAGAAGGTGGCCACACGCGAGGAGTTCATTCGACTGATTAGCTCTAAACTATCCTGAGGGAGACGGGAGACGGGAGACAGGAGACGGGAGACAGGAAACCGGAGACGGGAGACAGGAAACCGGTGACGGGAGACGGGAGACCGGAAGCCGGAGACGGGAAGAAGGATGGCTTGATTTTGTCAACCGCGGAGCGGTTAAAGGTTTGTAGGAAGGACGATACAAGAGGAAGACCGGCCGCGTGCTCAGGTGGCCGGGGATAAAAAT
>JAJTBP010000097.1 GCA_021286825.1 Marinilabiliales bacterium
TCGCCAGCGTTGCAGTAGTCATAGATACGGTAGGAAACGCTTTGTAGCTCTTGCCATTTGCAGTATTGTAGGCTGTCACAGCAGCTGCGTCAACAGCAAAGGATACGGTGATGTCCTCTGTAGGAAGGGCATCTGTGGCAATGTTTACCAGGAAGGAGAAAGGAACCTCACCAGCAACCGGTTTCAGTGCCAATGACTGAAGGGTATTGACGGTGATGGTGGCGTACATCTTGCCAGCCAGATCATCCTTCCAGTATTCTCCCAGGTTGTCTTTCAGACAGGAGGTCAAAAGGAACGTTCCGGCCAGAAAGGAGAGGGCAATAGATATTTTGTTTTTCATACTTAACATTTTAAATAATTAACATTCAATCATTAACGGTTCTGCCAGAAAATCTTGGATGTAAAGGCATTGATGGCACCCACAGCAACTACGTTATCGTTGTTGTAGTCAATCTCCCTCTGGGGATAGAGCAGACGAACAGGCGGTGTAGCATTCTGCTTGTTGACGTCATCACTGAAGTGGAGGTTGTTCGGAATACCGGTCCTTCTGTAGTCGGTCCAGATTTCAACAGGAGCCACGCCATTCAATGATACCCATTTCTGAGTAATGATGAGGGTAATCTTGTTGGAGGCCAGATCATAGTTTACCGTAGGTTTGTCTGTTGCAAGGAAAGTAGTTGCAGCAGCGCTGGTCAATCCGTTATAAAGGAAGGATTGTGTCATGGCTGCATTGTACAGTGCCTTGCCAGTAGAACCTGTAATAAATCCTCTTTCCGTAGCTTCTGCCTGAACGAACAAACTTTCGAAGTCGGTAAGCAGCGGTGCAGATTTGTCGAATGTTCCGATCATGTAACCTTTGTTACCGGCCAGATAACCTAGCTTGGAGGTGTTGGCTGCGGTAAGCGGCGGAGCTGCCTGTCCCAGGTAGTTGCCGGCAAAGGCACCCGAAGCAGTAGCCATAAAGTAATGACCGATACGTGGGTCTGCTGTGGCATTGAGGAAATCACAGATGTCACGACCAGCATTGTGGTAAGTGATACCATCTGACTGAGATGTTCCGTCAGCCTTGTAGTAGGTTTCGTAGAACGGATTCATCTGACCGGAAGACTGGAGATATCCAGGATTCACCAGTGCACTTTCACCTGCCTGCAAGTAACCAACAGATGCAGTAGTGGCAATCGCGTTCTTGATGTAAGTATCACGACCACTCATGCCGGATTGGTGAACCAACATTCTCAGCTTGATGGTGTTGGCAAATTTTGCCCACAATGCCATGTTTCCGCCATACATGATGTCGCTGGTGGCAGCGATTGTATTGGCTGTTGCGGGAGCATTCTGGATCAGCTTGATTGCGGCATCCAATTTGAGCACTACATCTTCGTAGATATCCTTCTGTTTATCATATTTGGGTTTCAGGATACCATCATTGGTACGGAAGGCTTCTGAATAGGGTACGTCACCCCAAACGTCTACCAGGTTCTGCATGATGTAAGCCTTCAGGATCATGGCCGATGCCAGATAGTAGCAATCTTTCGGATCAGTCGCAGCCTTTTCAATCTCGGTCAGGTTCTGACCATAGGTGTACATTTCATTGAAAGCGTTCTGGTAATCGCTGTTCAACAAGCGATACTGAGAATAGCCGGAACTGATGGACCAAAGTCCATGCCACAGGTAGACAAATTCAAACCTGCGGGGAAGGTTCATCGTATTGGCAACGTTTTTCAGTGCCGCAGGCAACAGAAGTCTCGGAGCTACTGCGGAGGCATTGTTCGGATTCTTTTCGTCTACACCGAGGAAATCAGAACAGGAGCTTCCAAGAATAACCAGAGAAACCAACAGAGTTAATATTTTCTTGTTCATCTTCATAATCATTTAAAAATTAGAAAGTAAATTTCACACTAAAACCATATACTCTCGTTGGAGGAGTCTGGTCTTCGGTTGTATAACCGACTGCGTTACTGGTTGTAGAAGTGTTGTTAAACTCGGGGTCGGTCCAGACGTTGGTCTTCGGACGCAACATCAGCAGGTTTCTGCCCATCAATGCAACCTGTGCATCCTGCAATACATTGCCACCAAAGAGTTTCTTCACCGGAATGTCATAAGAAAGGGATACCTCTCTCAGTTTCCAGAAAGCAGCGCTTGTGGTATAGGCCCTGTTGGTGGTGTGATAGTCTGAGTTTACCCAGAACTGACGACCCGTATTGGCTACAAGGGCAGTTGTGTTGGGTGTATAAACGCCTGGAGAAGTTTCGATAACTGCACCAGGGATGATGAATGATTGACGTCCGTTCTGAGCAGAGTGCTCGGAAACACCGGTAAAGTCAAGTGCATTACCAACGGCGTTGACGATTACGTTGCCACCACGGTATTCAGCTGTTGCAGCCAAACGCCATCCTTTGTAAGTAATATCGGTAGAGATACCCAGAATGTGGTTCGGGTTACCATGACCAACATTTACCAATGCATCCTGTTTGCTGGGAAGACCCGTAATAGGGCTAACAATGATGTTGCCATTCGGATCTCTCTTCACATCCGTAACTTTTATGGATGGGAACTGTTGACCTACAATAGCATAAGTAGCTGTAGTAAGACTTGTATTGCTCTGGTCATTAACCGCAAGTTCGTTCAAGGTTCCCGGAAGGATTGAAATAACTTCTGAAGTCATGTATGAATAGGCAAAGGAAACGTTCCATGCCAATTTACCCAGGCTAAGCAGCGGGGTCAGTTTCAGGTCAACCTCAGCACCCTTGTTGTCCATCTCACCGGCATTGATGAATGCACTGTAATACCCGGTTGCGGAAGAAAGGTTGGCAGGAATGGTCTGATCCATAGTTTTGGAAATGTAAGCATTGGTTTCCAAATGAATCTTGTTCTTGAGGAAACTCAGTTCCAGACCTATTTCAGTTTCTTTTGTCTTTTCAGGTTTCAACAGCGGATTGCTGAGGGTTGTTCCCAAAGCAAAACCGGCAACTGCACCAAAAGGAAATCCGCCAGCTGCACTATAGGAAGGCAGTGTTCCGTACCAGTCAGACAAAGAGATCTGTCCGGTCTGTGAATAACCACCACGGATTTTTGCAAAAGAAAGAACCTGATTGTCGATGATCGATGGGAACATCTGGGAAAGGATGATGCTGGCGTCAACGGCAGGATAGAAGAAAGAGCGGTTGGCTTTGGTAAGACGGGAGTCCCAGTCGTTACGTCCGGAGAAATGCAAGAAGGCATATTCCTTGTAACCCAAGGTCACGTCACCAAAGATACCGAGAGAGTTACGCTCCAGAGTAGTTTGTGTAACGGCAGGGTTTCCAACACGGTTGCTGATGTTGTAGAGTCCGGGGATTACAAGACCGCCGGAAGCTGCATCATAAATGGTTTCGTATTTCTGTGAATAAACTGAGTTACCCAAAATTCCCTTTACACTCAGGTCACCAAATTTCTTGTCAAAAGTGGCAAGGAAGTCGTTGGTCAGGATAACGGTGTTACGCATCTGGTCGCTGGAAGTACCTGCATAGGTCTTGAAAGTCTTTCCACCGTCGGCAGGATATCCCATGTGTCCCTGGCTCCAGGGGTCAGTAGCTGAATATTCGTTGTAAACGGCTTCATCCTTGTAGTTGTGGTTGTTGATGCCGTTGTATACGATACCTGAACGGTTGGTGAATTCCAACCATTTGGTCGGTTTCAATGAAAGGTTAACGGATCCCATCAGGTCGTTTCTCATCTGGTTTTGACGAGAATGCTTGAGCTGCCAGTAAGGGTTCGGATAGTATGCATTGAAATAGCCATTCAATTCAGCAAACGGATTGTTTACGATGTCTTTGTACTTCGTAATCGGAACTTCCGGAGGAGTATTCAATACGTTCCAGTATACACCGCGGTTCTGGTTCATGTCACCACCGGAAACACTGGTCTTCGTACGGGTGAAGCTCAAGGAGTAGTCGGCAGAGAAGATGCCGTATTTACGACCTGCGGCCATACGGGCGCTGGTTCTGCGGTTGGTATCATCCGGGATGGTACCGGTGCTCTTCACATCCTGTGCTGACAAATAGAAATGTCCCTTGTCGTCGCCACCGGATACAGAAATGTCATTCTGCATGGTAACACCCGTCTGGAAGAAGTTTTTCTTCTGGTTCTTCACTGCGCTGTAAGGAATCATCTGATAGGAACCATCGGCAAGTTTACCACCGAGGATTACCATCTGGCCATTGAATTCCGGACCGAAAGTCTGGTTTTCATAAGAAGTATAAGGATCTGTATTTCTATCCGGACCTAACCACATGGTATAGTTCGGATCGGAGTTGCTGGTTGTCTCACTGGAACCCCCACCGAAACGCTCTTGCAGATTCGGAAGCGTAGATACCTGTTCGAAGGTAGTGATGTTGCTCACTTTAACAGTCAGCTTGCCTTTGTCACCTTTTTTGGTGGTCACAATCATCACACCGTTGGATGCATCGTTACCATAGAGAGCGGCTGCAGAAGCACCCTTCAAAATGTTAACATCTGCGATATCATTGGGGTTGATGGAGTTCAGGTAGGTAGCACTAACCGGCACACCGTCCAAAACAACGAGTGCCTGGTTGGTGGCAAGGAAGTGACGGTTACCACGAAGGGTGATCTTCGTATCCGGATTCACACCATTGTTGATGGTGTTGATCTGGAGACCGGATACCTTAGCGGCCATACCGTTCATCACGTTCGTTGCACCAGCGGAGGTCAACTCCTGGTTGTCCACCTTGGCCGTGGCAACCCCCATTTCTTTGGGTTTCCTCTTGATACCCATTGCTGTTACGATAACCTCATCAACACTTTGCGTTTCTGCTTTCATTACGATTTTGTACTCACTGGCAGAAGTCAGCGCTACTTCAAGAGAGGACATACCCACAAAAGAAACGGCAAGAGTTTTTGATCCTTGCGGTACTTTGAGTGTAAACTTACCATCCATGTCGGTAATCGTCCCAAGCGTTGATCCCTTCACAACGACCGAAACCCCCGGAATGGAGGTGCCGTCCTCGCCGGAAGTCACAATACCCGTTATCTGACGGGTTTGCGCAAAGACAACTTGTAATCCTAGAAAACTCAGGAATACAAGCAACAGCGAAATTTTTCTCATAGACAAATTTTTAGCGTTAAACAAAATTGAACTGTTATTATAGATTAAATCAAAAATATCGGTGATTTTTTCGAATAAACTATTTGAAATATCAAATTTTCAAAAGAACGGAGACACAAAATGCCGTTTAAAGCCGCTGTCCCCGTTTATTCGGGAAATTTTAACTTTAAACAACAAATGTGTTAAAAATTGTTAGCCTCTGCAAATATATTTAAAGAAATATATCCCGCAATAGTCCCGATTCTTTCTTTTTTCGGTTCAGGCTCAGCAAAATATGACAAAAATCATGATTTTATAGCTATCAGAACAAATGATAGAATTCACATAATTGATAATCTGCATTTTATCATACTTTCACTCATTTGATACCCTCGTTCCATAAAAATGATAAAAATTCTACTTTTCATAATTTCTTAATGTTTGGCGCGATTTTTAGGGGGTCTATTTAGATTTTATGATGTTTTAAGCTGAATAAGTTTGAAAATATTTGCATTCAAGGTTGATTTTTCGCGTTTTTTTACAAACAACCCCAAGATAGACCTCATGCCCATCTTTAAAATTTCGCACGTTTGGGTGTGTCAGGGCATGCCCCCCTTTGCAAATCCGGTCCAACACTGATGATATGCTTGGCTACTACATGACAAATTCCGCCCGGAAAAGCGTTGACCTATCCATCCGTACGGTGGAGGGACCGCTTGGATCAAGGGAAAGCAGCATCCGGCAGGGGCCAGAGCGCTAGAGTATGGTTGCCAGTTGTGAGAGGTGGCTGATGTGGAGGGTACGGGTCTTTGTATCCGGGTTGGCGGATACTTTTTCGCTTGCCAGCGGATCGGTACTGAGATAGACCTGATCGATGCCAAAATCCCGCGCTCCAAGGATGTCTGCATCCCAGGAATCCCCTATCATCAGGCTACTCTTCTTGGGTGCATTCATGGATTTTAGGGCGTGTTCAAAGATCAGTCGGTGTGGTTTCTGTGCACCAATCTCTTCCGAAATGAATAGCTTTTCAAAATAGCCATGGATACCGGTATTGATCAGCTTTTTGGCCTGAACCTCCTTGAAGCCATTGGTGATGATAGCCATTTTGTAATCCCGGTGAAGCTGATGCAACAATTCCCTTGCTCCCGGAACCAGTTTCAATTGTCTGGGCATCTCTTCCAGATAAAGGAGGTTCAGCTGCCCACCGATCCCCGGCAGGGGTGTTCCGTTCAGGGCAAGTGACTCCTCAAACCGCTGACCGCCGAGTACTGCCTTGGTAATTTTGTTGTCCCGGTACAGGTCCCACAACTTTTCATTCACACCATAGTATATAGGGAAGTATTTGTCGAAGTCGCCGATGTGGTCCATCAGGTTCATTCGATCCAGTGCAAGATAGAGGGCATCCCTTGCATTGGCATTGAAATCCCATAAGGTATTGTCGAGGTCGAAAAAGAGGTGGGTATATTTCATAAACGGATCATCTTTGGATGAGCAGAGGGGGTCATGGGTGGTTGGACAGGCATCATTCCCGGAAGATTAGGCTTCGGAATCCGTGGAATCCTCCTCCTCTTCGGGATGCAGACCAGCAGTCTTTCCCTCAACCACCACGACGAGTTCACCTTTGATCGTTTTGGCGGAGAAATGTTGCATGACTTCCTGACAGGTTCCCCTGAAATTTTCTTCGAAATGTTTGGTGAGCTCCCTTGAGACCGAGACCCGTCTCTCCCCACCGAAGTGTGCGGTCATCTGTTCCAGCAACTTGATGAGCCGAAAGGGTGACTCATAAAAAATCATGGTTCGCGTCTCCCCTTCCAATTCCCTAAGCTTCTTCTCGCGCCCCTTCTTCTGTGGCAAAAATCCCTCAAAGCAGAAACGATCGCTTGGAAAGCCCGAGTTGACCAGTGCCGGGACAAAAGCAGTCGCTCCGGGAAGGCATTCCACTTCCACCCCCTTTCCCAGGCAGGTACGTACAAGCAAGAATCCGGGATCGGAGATGGAAGGCGTACCAGCGTCGGATATCAAGGCGACCGTGTCTCCCGAGGCTATCTGGTCGGCAATGCGTTCCACCGTTTTGTGTTCATTGAACTTATGGTGTGAAACCGTGCGCGTGGTGATCTCATAGTGGCGGAGCAGATGCGCAGAGGTACGGGTATCCTCAGCCAGAATCAGATCGGCTTCCTTTAAAATGCGGATGGCCCTGAAGGTCATGTCTTCCAGGTAGGGGTTCGTAATCTGATGTTTCGGAGCCCTGGGCATCAGGAGAATCTTCTTTTGACGAGCTGAACAAATTTCTCGGAAGCCTCAGACCGGGTCCAACGGAAATTGGCTTTGAGGTAGGCTACTGCTTCCTGTATGTTTTGGAGTGCATCCAATGCTTCGACTGCCTGATCGAGTCGGGCTTTTTCATTGCCAAACAACTCCCGCTGAAAAAGATAGCGGTCGTTCAGCAGCAATCCCTCTTTCAAACTTTTCAGGGGCAAGGGTTTGAAGTGGGAAAAATCGCTATTTTCCGATTCCGGGTCAAGGATAGCCGGTTCCGGATGGGTAGCAGCCGGTTCATTTTCCGTCTGGATCACCGGCGTTTCCGGTATGAGGTCCTCACGGACAGCCACCCGAGGAGGTGTCTCCACCGTTGTTGGCTCAGGAACAGGTTCGGCAGCCAGCTGATAAACCGGCTGAGACATTTCAAACGGAAGAGGGGTCTCGGGAAGAATTTCCGGTTCCACGAACCGCTCCTGCGGCGCTGTGGAAACCGACGGTTGCTCAACCCGAAGTTGCGGGATCTCCTGGATAGCCTGGGCACTGGCCGCTGATGGGGCCTGTTTGGGAATCTCCAGCAGCAGCATTTCAAATTCGCGGACGACAATTTTCGCACGACTGATGGAGAGTTCGACCTCTTCCCTTGTAAGTTTTTGGTCCTCAATCATCCCGCTTGCAAGCTGTTCCAACAACCCAAGCTCTTCACGAATCACCCTGAGCCAAATTTTTCTATCCATCCTGAATAATTTTGATCCTGCAGAGACAATTTGTCAGAAACGATGATCCTGGATCGGGGCATCGCCGTGCGTAAAAATACAAATTTAAGAGAACCTTCCCGCTCACGTTTTGATGGAAAGAAGGATAAAAATGCTAATTTTGGACTATGTTTATCGAAAGCAATTTAAACAGTGGCAGGAAAAGGGGTTGCATTGAAGTCATCGTTGGTTCGATGTTTTCAGGCAAAACGGAGGAATTGATCCGAAGGCTCAGGCGGGCAGAGATTGCCCGGCAACGGGTTGAGATCTTCAAACCTACTGTGGATACACGATATTCCTTTACCGAAGTGGTCTCGCACAATGAGAATTCCATCCGGTCGACCGCCATTGATAATTCCTCTACCATCCTTTTGTTATCCAGTGACATTGATGTGATCGGCATCGATGAGGCCCAATTCTTTGACGAGAACCTGGTAGAGGTTTGCAACAAACTGGCAGATTTGGGAATCCGGGTCATTGTTGCCGGTCTCGACATGGATTTCAGGGGAAAACCCTTTGGTCCGATGCCCGGGTTGATGGCTTGTGCCGAATATGTCACCAAAGTTCATGCCGTTTGCATGCGGTGCGGCGAAATTGCCCATTTCAGTCATCGGCTTTCCGATGCCGAGAAGCTGGTCATGCTTGGGGAGAAGGAGAGCTATGAACCGCTCTGCCGCTCCTGTTTTCAGGCCGTCAACACCAAAAAATGATTACCTACACACGCTCGATTGTAGCTTCCATCCTCAACGGCAAGCTGATCGTCTCTCCCGGTACCAGCGACCCGGTCATCCGATACCTCTCTTTCGATAGCCGGACCATCCTTTATGGGAAGGAGACCCTCTTTTTTGCCTTGAAAAGCGGCAACAACGATGGACATCGGTTCATTCAGGATGCCCTGGAGAAAGAGGTGGGCTGTTTCGTAGTCGAGCGAATCCCCGACGCATTGGACAAGAAGGAAGATGTATCCTTCATCCTGGTCGAAAATACACTGTTGGCCTTGCAGCAATTGGCTGCCAGTCATCGTCGGCATTTCAGCTATCCTGTGGTCGCCATCACCGGCAGCAACGGGAAAACGATGGTTAAGGAGTGGCTGGCCGAGTTGTTGGGTCGTACCCTTCGGGTTGTCAGGAGTCCGCGGAGCTACAACTCTCAGATTGGATGCCCGCTCTCCGTCTGGCTCATGCATGACCATTGTGACCTTGCCCTCATCGAAGCCGGTATCTCCAAACGGGGAGAGATGGAGCGGCTCGAATCCATTCTGCATCCGGACCACGGCATTTTCACCCATCTGGGGAGCGCTCATCTTGAGAATTTCCGATCCGTCGAAGAACTGGTGACAGAGAAGGTCAAGCTCTTCAAATCTTGCAAACTCATCGTCTATTGCCGCGATTTCGAATGGGTTCACCTGGAAATGATGCGGCTTGCCTATACCGAGCCACCCAGATTCTTTACCTGGTCGGCAGAGGGAGAGGCCAATCTGCGCATCCGTTCCGTCGTTACTTCCGGACAGACCTCGCAGTTACTGGCCGATTTTGAAGGGCAACGCATTGCTTTGACCATCCCCTTTACGGATGCCGCCCACGTGGAGAATGCCATCCATTGCTGGGCCTATCTACTGGCTACCGGCTCGAAACCAGGCAGTTTTGAATCCCACTTTTTGCACCTCTCGCCTGTTGCGATGCGCCTGGAGATCAAGAAAGGGATTCATGGTTGTGCCATCATCGATGACAGTTACAACTCGGATCTCGCCTCGCTTGCCAATGCCCTGGATTATCTGTGTCATCAAAACATAGCCAGAAACCTCAAAAGCACCTTGATCCTCTCTGATATCCTGCAAACAGGCAAAGATCCGGCCCGGCTCTATCAGGAGGTAGCTGCCATCATCCAAGCCGCCCACATCGAACGACTGGTCGGAATCGGACCTGAAATCAGCAGGTTTGCCGACCTTTTTGAGGTGCCGGAACAACGCTTTTATCTGGATACGGAGGCCTTTGTACTTCATTTCCGCGAATCGGACTTTGGAAATGAGTTGATCCTTCTGAAGGGGGCCAGGAATTATCGTTTCGACCGCATCTCCTCCCTGCTTCAGGAAAAGAAACACCAAACGGTGATGGAGATCGACCTGAGTGCCATGGTTCATAACCTCCGTCATTACAAGTCCATGCTGAACCCCTCGACCCGGATGATGATCATGGTGAAGGCCTTTTCTTACGGAACGGGATCTGTTGAGATCGCGAAGATGCTCCAATACCATCGAGCCGACTACCTGGCCGTTGCCATTGCAGATGAAGGTGTTGAACTTCGCAATGCCGGCATTGATCTCCCAATCGTGGTGATGAATCCGGAAGAGCACAGTTTCAGTACCATGATCGAAAACCGGCTCGAACCCAATGTCTACAAATTCTCCCTTTTGTACCGGCTGGAGGAAGAACTCCGCAAGAATGCCGTGGAGAATTTTCCGATCCACATCAAACTGGATACTGGAATGAAGCGACTGGGATTTGACCAGGAAGAGGAGGTGAAAAAACTGATCCAGATCATCCAAAGGAGCAACCGTTTCTTTGTCCGATCCGTCTTTACCCATTTGGCTGTCAGTGAGGATCCGGCTGGGGATGCCTTCACAAAAGCGCAATTTAGTCGTTTTCAGGCTTTGAGTGGCTTGATCACCGAGGCTTTTGATTACAGGATCCTGAGGCACATCCTCAACTCAGCCGGAATTGAACGATTTCCGGAGATGCAACTGGACATGGTGCGGCTGGGGATCGGTTTGTATGGGGTAAGCAGTAGTCCGGACACCCCTTTGAAAAACGTGGCTACCCTGAAATCGGTCATCTCCCAGATCAAATGGGTCCATCCCGGAGAGTCGGTGGGATATGGCAGGAAATTCATCAGTGACGGCCTTCGCCGGATCGCTGTCATCCCCATTGGTTATGCCGACGGATATTCCAGGCGACTGGGAAACGGCGTTGGCAGCGTATGGATCAAAGGTCAGCTTGCCCCGGTGACCGGAACCATCTGCATGGACATGTGCATGGTCGATGTGACGGAGATCCCTTGCGAGGAAAATGATCTGGTTATCTTGTTTGGAGAGGCATTGCCGGTAACACAACTCGCCCGGTGGGCCGGGACAATTCCCTATGAAATTCTGACAACAGTGGGACCGCGGGTAAAACGGATCTACTTTGAAGAATGATCTCCTGAAAAAATCGCCTTTGCTTGATTAACCCTGCTTGCTGATCTTTTCCAGTTTGGAGAGATCTGTGATCCGGATTTTGCGACCATCCATGGATATCAACTTCTCTCCGGCAAAGGTGGAAAGGGTACGGATCGCATTGGAGGCGGTCATGTTGGAGAGGCTGGCCAGGTCCTCTCTGGAAAGATAGACCTTCAATGTCTGACCATCGTTCTCAAAACCATATTTTTCCTTCAAAA
>JAJTBP010000098.1 GCA_021286825.1 Marinilabiliales bacterium
AATTGCCTCAATTCATCGAGGGAGTTGGCAGTCCCGCAGTTGATCCAGAAATCAGCTTTTGCTGCCCGAATAAAAACCTCTTCGAGGGATACCGGAAATGCCTCCCTCGAATCATTGGCGCCCCAAAGATACTCCCCACCGGCATCTTGAATCAACCTTGCCAGATTGGAGGCTCCGCCCGCCATCCACCAGGTCTCTTTAAAGGGTAGTCCGGTCAGTACACCCGGTCGCTTTTCGTCACGCTTCACACTACTTTTGATTGTATGGTATTGATTTGTGATCTCCTGAAAGAGCGAATCCGCAAGGGAGGTCTTATCGAAAAATGCGCCGAAGAAGCGGAGCCATTCGGCTTTGGCCAGCGGTGTGGCTTCCAGGTATTCACCAACCATGACGACCGGGATACCCAGATCCTTCAGCTTGCTAAGTTGGTTGTTCACATCCGCACCCACCCCAAAGGCAAAAACAACATCCGGCTTCAGATCCACCAGTTTTTCATAGAAGAGTCCGTTCTCATTGCCCACCTCGGCGAGCTTTCCATCTTGGATCTGTTGTTGCAGATGAAGGTTGTTCAGGTATTTGGATCCGGATATGCCGATGATCGACTGCCACTCATCCAGGGCGTCCAGAAAGCCGGCATGGGTCGTAGAGAGACAAACAACGCGACGCACAGGAATGGTAAAAATGGCAGTATCCCCCAAGTTTTCGGGAAGTTTGGCACCCGCTCTGCGGAGATAGTAGGTAAAATGGGTGTTGACCGACTTTTGCCACGGATCGTTGACAGTAATTTTGAAGCATTCTCCAGCCATTTGCAGCGAAAAACCCTTGGCTCGTTCGTCGGCAAGTCCGTTTTCCGAATCGCTTTTTTCCAGCTGCCTGGGTGCAGAAAGATGGCAACTGCATAAAACAGTCAGAAAAAGAGTAGACAGGAAGATGAAGCGTCGCATGCAACAAATTTTTGACAAAATTGATCAAAAAAAATCTACCTGCGACGAATGTACCGCACTTTCATCACCTCTCTTTTGGAAAGTGTCTCGACAGCTATGAAATAAATGGCCGATTCGAAAGCGCTAAAATCGATGGCCATCGGGGTGGTGGTCAGCACCCTTTGCATCTCTTTTAGTTTTCTGCCTGCCACATCGTAGAAACTCACCCGACCGAATTCTTCGGTTCCGGTGTTGACAAGATAGAGCTGCTGGCTGGCAGATTCGTTGGGATAATAGATTTTGAACTGAACCTCGCCGACAGGAATGGTGTCGGGTTCGGCTGCTGCAAGGGTATTGCCACACCCATAGCTACTGATCAAAAGGGAGGTATTGGTATTGATTTCCGTTACCCAATAGAAAGGCTCCCAAGCTCCGCCAATCATACAGTAGGCCATATTTTTGCTGTTGCTGGAACGGGGAGCAGTATGGTAGACGGCAACCGAATCTCCCAGGTTGCTGTAGTTGATCTCATAGCCGATAAAATATTTGCCGGCAATCTGCAACGGATTATCGAGAACGAAGAAATTCTCCGCCTGACCCCTGAGCGTTTTGATCGGAACCTTGACCGAACGCAGGATTTCTCCCGGCACTCCGGTGTTGGCATTCATTTTGTAAATGTTGAAAGTGACCGTGCTGCTGGAATTGGCTGCCAGTGTGGTCGCACGGGCGAAGGCAACGGAAAAGGCCGACAGAGTGGTCTGCTCGGTTCCCTTGAAGACCTGTGCATAGTTTGTAATCTTCAAAGAGTTGTGACCCGAAACATAACCCTTGCCGATATCAAGCCTGCTAGCCAGATAGGTCTCATCCTTCCCAAGATCGCAAAACCTGTCGCAAGTGGAGGCGGTGCTGTAGGGATCCATCCCCTCAAGTTTGGATTCTCCGGTATTCATTGGATCCAGCCAGATCTTCAATTGTCTGGAAGCACCGTTGCTGTAGTTCCATTGAAAGCCAAACATGGAGAAATAATCATCGGTCGAATGGTCGCAGCTGGCAGTCCCTCCGGTCAACGAGCCGATGACCAGATTGGTGTCACTGAACAGCGGTCCGCCCGAAGATCCGGCTTCTGTCGTGCCGACATCCCACTTTTTGATCCACCAGAAACTGTTCGAAGGATGGCCGGTTGAACTGTAATTGCCTATTCCGGGGGAATCATAATCCAACGAGACCTTCTTCACGTCACCCTTGGGATGATGGATGGCGCGCGAGGATCCGGGAACCGTCTTGGAACGGTCCCAACCGGCATAGTAGGGCCGATATTCTGGAGGTGGCATCATCTCCAGCTCCATCAAGGCGAAGTCCAGGGAGTCGGATCGTGCCTTGAGCAATGCCCCGGTCAGTGATTGATCACCAAACCCATTGATGCTGGCAGCCCCCTTCCCACAGGATGGACTCTCATAATTGAAGGAAAAGACCGTCTGCTGTGCCTCTTCGGCAGTCAGGATGCAATGTCCTGCCGTGAGCAGGTAAGGTGCCTTGTCTCTGGCAGTATTGTTGAGCAGGGTACCGGTACAAAGATCGGTGCCGGAGATCATCAACTGCACCACGGCTTGTTTTTCCTGCTGTACAACGGCAGCTGCCACGCAATGAACATCCATGTTGCAAAGTCCGGCTTCGCCGAGTGGCCTGCTTCCGATCGCATTCTTGTAGTCGTGGTTGACCTTTGAAATGTGCAAATCCGCATGGAAAGAGGCATTGAGCGGTTCGTTGTACTCCACGATCAACTCGTCTCCGGGCAGGGGTGCCACGGGCAGCATCCCGGATGACTGTTCATTGTTCGCATTGAAGGCTCCCCGGATGTGGGTGTGGTCCGGTGTATAAAGGAAGAGGGATCCCCCTGTCGGAAAGATCGCCTTGTCAAAGATCAGGTTGAGGGAATAGGCACCGCTGGAACGGATGCCCACGCGCCAGATACGCACGCCGTCGCTGTTGCTCCAAACGCCTGAATGGTCCGGACTGATGTCTACGTCAAAACTCTTGGCAAACTTCAGCCGTTTGGAATCGCTGGCCATGATCTTCTCCATACGGATCAGATCCAGATTGCTGACAGGACTCATCACGACAAAGGGAATCTCGGGCAATCCGCTTTTCAGTGTGTTGAAGGAGGCCGGAATCCCGCCATATGAAACCTGACCAGATAGATCAAAGCCCGACAAAGACTGAATCAGGAGGAGTATGACGAGAAAGCGTTTTATCATTCAAGTTTGGTTTCCCCAAATATAAAACTTCTCTCCATAAGTTCAACCCCTACTTCTTCAGGAAAAAAGCATCTGCAAAATCCATGAAACGTTCCCAATCATAGAGAAGGATGCCATGACTGCCGGCACGGATGTGGTAGCCGATGGTTCCACCAACCGGATGATGCAGCTCCGGCATCTTGTCGGTCCCCACGCCGGGCTTACCCAACAACTCGTAAACAGGTGATGCGTAAACACATGACAAAAATTCACCCTTCGGATCTGACCATTTGTCTCCTTCCGCACTGCAAACATAAAGGGGTCTGGGTGCAATCAAAGCCAGCAATTCATGCTGATCGAAAGCAAGCGCTCCCTCGTTGTTGTTGTAATTTCTGAATCGGGTACAAAACCAATGGGGAAAACTGGTGTTGATGCGCCAGGCCGTCTCTCCGTAAATCCTTTTGGAGAGTGCTGCACCTCCCATTCCCGATTCATTGGAGACCACGATGGCAAACCGCTTGTCGTTGGCTCCAGCCCAAAGTGCGGTCTTGCCAAGGCGGGAATGGCCAAGCACAATGATTTTGTTGTGGTCGATTCGTTTGTCGGTGACCAGGTAATCGGTGATTCTGGACAATGCCCAGGCCCAGGCAGCGATGCTACCCCAGGAGGAGCTGTCCCGGACTCCACCAAAGAGGGGGTGAACACCATTCTTGAAACCATCATCAAAATCGGGATCCACATCTCCGTAATAAAGGGTCACCACACCATAGCCCCTGGCAACAATGCTGTCCAGCGGCCAGGATTTCGTATCACTGCCTCGAAGGGATTCATTGGAGTGGTTATCGGTTATTCCCATTTCGGGAAAATTCCTTACCCAGGAAGAGGCAACCCGAACCCCTGGGGCTTCGGTGACGGTATGGTTGCCATTGAAGTTATAGGCCAAGAAAACAGGAACCCTATGGCTGGTTTTGGGAAGTACCACCAGCAACTGAAGGGTAACAGACTTTCCCTCCCTGGAAAGTGTGAGGTCCAGCTCCTGCCGGATGGCTTTCCCTTGGCAGGCATCCTGAACTTCCGAAACCTTTCGGGCCTCCATTTTTACCTTGCCCTCCGGCGTAAAGCCATATTCCTCACTTGCAAAGAGCTGAATGAGTTCTGCTCTGCGTTTCTCCCAGGCGCCGGCATCCTTCACTTTGGATCCGTTGGCAAAAACCAAAGGATCGGGTAAGGTAAAGGCAGGCATGGCTGCTTCGTCATAATTGGGAACAAAGGTCTGACCTACAGCCGATAGGCACAAGAACAAGGCAACTAGGGGAAGAATAATCTTTTTCATGGTTGTGAGTAGTTGAGGATGGTCAGGAAATCCGGGGCATCCCTGTCCAATTTGTATGGAAATTTACAACTTTTTTTCCATGAATGAAGGGTCCTGCAACACAGATGGCATGCCAACGAAGGGTGCAGTTCAGTTCGCCTGATCTTGCACGGAACAAAACCCATGGTAAGATTAACGGGGGATCGCAGAGGGATCTTTGGGCGCTACAATGGTGACTGTCTGAAAATCAAAGTGATTCAGGGTCACTCAGTGGCATCGTACACACGGGGTTCAACCTCTCCCCTGGCTACCATCAAGGCATTCATGGCAAGAGCCTTCAATTCATCCTGACCGGCATAGACCGAAACAGGGGCAATAAACTCTACCCGCTCCCGAATCAACGACATCATTTTTTTGTCGAAAGCGATGCCACCCGTAATCAGAATCCCATCGATCCTTCCCTTGAGAACTGTCGACATCTCACCGATGTATTTGGAGATCTGATAAGCCATGGCCTCATGATAGAAAGTTGCCTGTTCATCACCCTTCTTCACGGCAATCTCTACTTCCCGGGCATCATTGGTTCCCAGATAGGCAACCATCCCCCCTTGACCGGAAATCATGGACATCACCTGATTGAAAGTATAATCACCACTAAAACAAAGTCTTACAATATCCCCGACAGGAAGGGAACCACTCCGCTCGGGAGAAAAAGGTCCTTCACCATCCAGGGCGTTGTTGACGTCAATTACCCTTCCGTGCTGATGCACACCTACTGAGATGCCGCCACCCAGATGCACGACAATCAGGTCCAGATCCTCGTAGGACTTACCCACCTTCATGGCATGCTGTCTGGCCACTGCCTTCTGGTTCAGGGCATGGAAGATCGATCGGCGGGTAAACAGGGGATGTCCCGATACCCGGGCGATGCCATCCATCTCATCCGTGACCACAGGATCGGCAATCAGGGCAAGCATGCCCGGATGTTCCGCTGCAATGTCAAAAGCAATCATGGATCCCAGATTGGAGGCATGCATGCCCATGACCCCTTCCCTGCAATGCTTCACCATCAATTCATTGACCTGATAAACGCCCGATTCGAGTGGGTAGGTAAGTCCGCCGCGGCCAATGACCACGTGAACCTCCTCCAAAGGAATGGCTTCCATTTCAAGCTGTTTCAAGATGGCATTCTTTCTGAATTCATACTGATCAGCAATGGTCGGAAATGCCGCCAGATCCTCCAGCGAATGATGCAGCGTTTTGAGAAAAATACAGATGGTATTCTCGTAGATGGCAATCTTGGTGGTGGTAGAACCGGGATTGACCACCAAAATCCTGACTAGATCTGAACTATCCATGTAATGTGATTTTATGATACCAAAGAGGCAAGTGCAATGGAGTAAAGCTTGGTTTGGGTAGAATCACCCCGGGAGGTAAGGACAACCGGGACCCTTGCTCCCACCAGCATGGCAGCAGATTCGGCAAGTGCCAGCTTCATATTGGTCTTGTAAAAAATATTTCCGGCATCCAGGTTGGGAAACAACAGACAGTCGGCATCTCCGGCCACTGCGCTTTTGATTCCCTTGATACGGGCCGCTTCTTCATCAATGGCCAGGTCAAGGGCTAGCGGCCCATCGATGAGACACCCCGTGATCTGTCCGCGCTCGCCCATTTTGGAGAGAAAGGCAGCATCTCGGGAAGATTCTATCTGGGGCAGCAACTGCTCACTGGGAGCAATGACGGCTACCTTGGGTAATCCGATGCCGAGGGCATTGGCTACCTTGGTCATGTAACGTATCAATTGCACCTTTTGTCCAAGATCGGGCTGCGGCAATACGGCCACATCGCTAACAATCATCAACTTATGATAGTTTGGATTTTCAATCACGGTGACGTGACTGAGGATACTGCCCTGATCCAACAAACCCTTTTCTTTATCCAGGATGGCTTTCAGGAACTTATCTGTCGGGATCAACCCTTTCATCAGGATATCCCCGTCACCCCTACGGATCATCTCCACCGCAAGGGAAGCGGCTGCACGATCATCCGGCTGATGATGTACCACCAGGCGGGAAAGGTCAAAATCCTCTTCCCGACAAATCTTCTCAATGATTGCTTTGTCTCCGATCAGGATGGCCTGTATCAAGCCCTCCCGAACCGCACCGTAGGCTGCAGAGACAGAGTGGTTGTCATTGGCACTCACCACGACCAATGTACGCTTGCGTCGCTTCAGAACCTCTTCCTGAAAATCTGATAGTTTCTTAATCATCTGGCACTAAGTTTGGTAAGTTTCAGAAACAAGAGGACAGAAGGTACCCTTAGCTACTTCCGGCAGAGAGGCTGAAAGAAAGTGGATGGACCCGTTACCCCGGCGTTTCATCTCAGGTATACACTCCATTGTCGCGACAAAGGTAACATACTAAAATGAATCCCCACACAGGGTCTATCGTGCCACATACGATGGGAGGCCGACTAATTCTTCAGGTGTTCGATGATCTTCTGGGTGTCGATGGCGATCATCAACTCTTCGTTGGTGGGAACCACCATCACCTTGACACGTGCATCCTTCTTGCTGATGACGGCTTCTTTTCCTCTAAGTCCTTGATTGATTGACTCATCCAAATCAATTCCAAGAAATTCGAGCCCTTCACAAATGCCGCTTCGCGTCGTATCGGAATTCTCACCGATCCCTCCGGTAAAGATCAGCACATCCAGTCCGCCCATGGCCGCAGCATAGGAACCGATGTACTTCTTGACTCGGTAGTCAAACATCTTCAGAGCAAGTTGGCACCTTTCATCCCCTTTGTCAGCCCCTTCACGGATCTCACGCATGTCGGACGAGAGGCCGCTGATGCCCAATAGACCGGAGTGTTTGTTGAACAGGACCGATGCGGATTTCGTCCCAATTTTCTCTTTGTCCATGATATAGGAGACCGCGCCCATGTCGATGTCGCCCGACCGGGTACCCATGATGAGTCCTTCCACCGGGGTAAATCCCATGGAGGTGTCGACCGAATGACCATCCTTGATCGCACAGACGGAGGTGCCGTTGCCCAGATGGCAGGTGATGACCTTGAGTCCCTGGCAACTTCTTCCCAAAATCTCACAGGCCCGCATGGAGACGAACCGATGGCTGGTTCCATGAAATCCATACCTGCGGATCCCATACTTTTTGTAGAGCGCATAGGGAATGGCATACATGTAGGAATAGACCGGCATGGTGGTGTGAAAGGCCGTATCGAAAACCGCCACCTGCGGAATAGACGGAAGCAGGGCACGCAGGGCGTAAATCCCCTTCAGATTTGGTGGATTGTGCAGCGGAGCCAATTCCGTATATTTTTCAAGGGCATTGATTACATCTTCGTCAACCAGTTTGCTCTCCGTGAACAACTCCCCTCCGTGAACCACCCGGTGACCCACGGCACTGATTTCCTCTAATCGGGAGATACAGCCATGTTTGGCACTCGAAAGCACACCCAGAATGTATTCAATGCCAATCTTGTGATCCATGATCTCTCCCTCAAAAATCACCTTTTGTCCATCCTGCTTTTCATGCTTGAGAAAAGATCCCTTCATGCCAATTTTTTCAACAATACCCTTGGCAATCAAAGAATTATCGACCAATGAAAAGAACTGATACTTGATGGAGGAGCTACCACAATTGAGAACTAATATTTTCATGAGCTTTGCATTTATTCCCGGTCAGGCCATTTCCATGCAGGACCGGAGTTTCAACGTTCGATAGACGAACGATCCATTCATCAACAATAAATTCGCTTAAATTTTTTCGGATGCCAACGGAGAGGATCCCGTTATGTTGCCTTTGCCATCATATTTGTAGAATCCCCAGCCGACATGTCGGCCAAATCGTTTGGCCCTGTTCAGCTTTTTGATGACAGGCGAGGCCATGTACATCGGATCGCCAAATTCTGAATAGAGGTTTTCCATCCACCGATTGATCTTGTCGATACCGAGGATGTCGGCCAGTTCGAACGGTCCGAACCGCATGCCAAAACCGACCCGCCAAACGGTGTCGATGTCATTCATGGAACCTACCCCTTCCATCAGCACTTCACAGGCTTCGTTCAACAGCGCCGTGTATAGACGGATCGATATCAAACCGGCTGACTCTTCAACGGGAATGGCCTGACGATTGACCAATTTCACAAACGTTAGCACCTTCTCATAGACTTCGTCGGAGGTGTAGAGACCCTTGACTACCTCGCAGATTTTGGCTTCCGGAGACTGTACGAAAAAGTGGAGGCTCACACATCTTTCCTTGTGCTCAAGTTCGGAGGCGAGTTCGGTGATGATGATGGTCGTAGAGTTCGTAGCAATGATACACTCCGGACTCACCACTTTTTCAACTTGCCTGAAAACCTCTTTCCGTTCCGTAATCTTTTTTGCACTGGATTCCGCACGGATGGCTTCAATGACAAAGTCACACCCCTTCAGATCGCTGTAATCCAGACTGCCTTTGATCCGTGAGAGAATCAATTTCTTTTCTCCCTGCGTCATCCCCCAGTTCTCGATGCGGCGATCGAGCACTTTCCCAAGTTGTTCGAAGGCAAAATCGATCTTCTGCTGTGTCAGTTCGATGAACACGACCTCGATGCCATAGGCACTCGCAATACGGGCGATGTTCTGACCATCCTTGCCACAACCGACGATGCCGATTTTTGAAAAAAGGGTGGGTTGTTTGTGCTTCTTACTCAAGCCAAAATCTTCAATGGCCTCAACCAAAATATTTTCCATGAAAATCAAAATTTCTTTGTTATTCCAATGCTATCCAGCCCAGCAGGGAAGAAATTGATCTGACGACTCATCTACCCCGGAGGCTCCGGGACACTATTTTTCGCCGGCCTGGTTGGCAGTGATGGCCACCATGTTGACGATGTCACTGACGGAACAACCGCGCGACAAGTCGTTGATGGGGGCAGCCATTCCCTGAAGTACCGGACCAATCGCTTCCGCGCCTGCCAATCGCTGAACCAGTTTGTATCCAATGTTGCCGGCTTCGAGTCCTGGGAATACCAGTACATTTGCCCTTCCGGCCACCTTGCTTCCCGGAGACTTCAACTGACCCACCTCGGGGACTAGCGCTGCATCCAACTGCATTTCTCCGTCAATCAACAAATCCGGATTCATGGCAGCAGCCATCCGGGTGGCGTCGGCAACCTTTGTCACCAAATCATGTTGTGCACTTCCTTTGGTGGAGAAGGAAAGCATGGCCACCCTGGGTTCAATGTTGGCAATTGCCTTGGCTGATGCAGCTGTGGTAACGGCAATTTCTGCCAACTGTGCACTGTTGGGATCCGGCATGACCGCGCAATCGGCGAAAACCAACATACCCTTGTCACCGATGGACTTGTCCTGAAAAATCATGAAAAAGAGACCCGAGACGACTGAGACACCCGGTAAGGTCTTGACAAATTGAAAAGCAGGTCTCAAGACATCACCCGTTGCATTGATCGCACCGGCCACTTCACCGTCTGCATCACCGGCCTTGATCATCATCACCCCAAAATAGAGGGGATCATTCAAGAGTTGCAAAGCCTGCTCCAGGGTCAAACCTTTGCTCTTGCGCAACTCAACCATCATTTCGGCATATTTGGATCTGTTGACATCCGTCGCCGGATCCACGATGGCAGCACCTGCGATGGACAGACCTTCACGTGCAGCGATTGATTCAATGACTTCCTTGTTCCCCAGAAGGGTAACTCGTGCAATTTTATCCTTGAGAATCTGGTCAGTCGCTTTCAGGGTTCTGATCTCGCTACCTTCCGGTAAAACGATGTGGTTCTGCAACCTTACAGCATTTTCCTTGATTTTATTCAGCAAATCCATGAGTGCTATGTTAAATTTTTCGAACTATTTTTTTTAAAAGTGCAAAAATAAGGATTCTCTTGGGTATTACCTAAGTTTGCAGAATGATTTTAGTCATGCCTCTGTCACGCCGGATCCAGGCCTGTACAACGGGATGAAACCGGCCGACAGAAACCAAATGACAGAATTAGCAATCTAAATATAAGGAAATTCGGGGAAAATACAAATTGTAGAAAGGCCTGAATTTATTCGTGCTTTTTGTGTAATTTAACCAATCCAAAAATTGACCCAAATCTATGTCCGAATCGACATTTTACTTTAACCCACTGGCATTGCTCTCTTTCTCATCATTTCTCATCATGATGGTTCTGGCGCTTGTCCTGTGGTTACGGTACTATTCCGACCAGACCAAATATGTCATTCTCCTTTTCATAGCGAATTCCATCTACTCCCTTTTTTATTCATTTGAAATCTCGTTCCAGACCATCGAGGAGATCTCATGGTACTATCACATGGAGTATTTTGGCATTCCATTCCTCGCCTCGATCTACCTTTTGTTCGCCATGCAGTTTTCGGGAAAAGGAAAATGGCTGACGGGAAGGGTCATCCTGGGTGTCAATCTGATTCCACTCATCACCATGGCCTTGGTCTTTACCAACCAATGGCACCATCTCTACTACTCAAGGGAGTCCATGAATCTTTCCGGCCCCTTCCCGGTCTTTGCCTTTGTTCCCGGAATCTGGTACTTCATCCATCAGGGTTACACCATCCTGGCCATGCTTTTCTCCCTCTTTATGCTCAGCCTGATGTTGAAGAATTCCTCCACGATCTACCACAACCAGGTAATCCTGATCATTCTTGGAACGCTCTTCCCATTCCTCGGATACATTGCCTATCAGATGCACCTGATCCCCTTTGGCATTGACCCCGTCTCCTCCACCTTTGCCCTGACCGGAATTTTCGTCTACATCGCGCTTGTGAAATACCGGTTGTTTGATCTGCTGCCGATTGCCAGAACCCGCTTGTTTGAAAAGACAGATGACAAGGTGTTGGTATTTGACATTGCGGACAGGCTCATTGACTACAACGATTCAGCCGGTGAACTCTTTGGTTTTTCCAAAAAGGATATGGGCAAAAGCAGCGTGGAGTTGCTGGCTGCCTGGCCTGAAATCCTGGCCTACACGAATGGGAAAGAGAGCGGGAACATTCAGCTTCACTT
>JAJTBP010000099.1 GCA_021286825.1 Marinilabiliales bacterium
AGGAATGGGGGCCTTCAACACAGCCAGACTGAAAAATATTCCGGCCGAAATCCTCTTGTTCCCGGATGAAAACCACTGGATATTGCAGGCACAGAATGGCATTCTCTGGCAAAGGGTATTTTTCAACTGGCTTGACAAATGGTTGAAATAACCGCTCTGAATATTTCGTATATTCATGGCCGCAAAATCAGCCATCTGCCTCGTGTTGAAAACGTTTGGAAAGGCAGGGGCTGCAAGGGACCCATCGGTGTTTAACCCGTTAGAACAGACAAAATGAATAGTAAGAGATTGTATGATAAAGTGACCACCATCATCGGTACCCTGATGATTTTCTTCTATCTGGGACTCGTTTACATCTTGATTTTTACCAACATTGTCAATACAGACAAATCCATGCGGGTGATCCTGTCGATTCCGTTGATGATCTATGGAATCTATCGGATCTTTTGGTCCTATCAACGGATTAAGGAGAATTTTTTCGAGGATGATGATGAAAATTAACAATCGTTTAAGGTTGAAAGAGCAAGCAAGTCAACTATTTAAAAAGAATCTAAATTTTATAAATTATTTTTTTGTTAAAATTTGAAATTGAAAGGGTTTTACCAAAAAAATGAGAAGTTTATTGCAGGAAATTGCCCTATAACGAATTTGATTTATTATTATTGCATTCGGATTTTGAACCACATTCAAATACTTAGTTTGTGAAAATGCGCTCAATACATAAAAATTTGAGAATAGCTGGTATTTCCCTTTTCGGGGTCGTACTTGTTTCGTTGTTCTCCATACAATGTGGTGGTCCCAAAAATCCTGCCGACATGGAGACACCCACCCGGGGAAATATCCACATCATGTCGGATGCCGCATTCCAGCCTATCGTTGACGCAGAGATCTCCACCTTTACCTCACTTTACAAGAACGCCAAGATTACCCCAATCTATCTTTCTGAAAAAGAGCTCGCTTCCGCTTTTCTGAAGGATTCAGTTCAGGTGGTTGTATCCGCATGGGAGCCTACAGATCAACAAAAAGAACTACTCGTCAAGACACAAACCATCGTCAGGACGACAACCGTTGCCTACGATGCCGTAGCACTGATTCTCAACAAGGAGAACAAGGATTCTCTTTTTACCTATGAAAATGTCAATGACCTCTTTACCGGCAAGCTAACCGATTGGAAAGAGTTGAATCCAACCTCCAAATTGGGTAAGATCGTTGCCGTTTTTGACAATGAAAAATCCGGTACCATTCGTTATTTCAGAGAGCTTTTCGATCTGAAAAACCCCTTGCCATCCGGCTTTTTCTCCGCAAAAACCAACAATGAGGTGATTGACTACGTCTCCCACAACAAGAGTGCCATCGGGTTGATCAGCATCAACTACATCGGCAACAAGCACGATTCAACAGCCCGTGCCAACACCGACAAGATCAAGGTTGCTGCCGTTGCCCACAAGTACCTGGAGAAAGGTTCATTTTTCTTACCGGAGCAAGGATCGATCTACAACAAGACCTATCCTTTCACCAGAAAAATCAACCTGGTCACACGGGAGCATTTCCGAGGCCTCGGTTCCGGGTTCATCAGCTGGTTTGCCTCTGAGCAAGGACAGCGGATCGTCTTGAAATCGGGATTGTTACCGGCTACCATGCCCATACGAATGGTTCAGATCAAAAAGTAACTCTAATATATTGTAAGATGATACAACGTTTGATAAAAAGATCCTCTGTGATCGTGGCAGTTCTGATACTTTTCAGTATTTCAGGCCTGAAGGCCCAGTCACTTGAAGAAGCGGTAACCGCAACAAACAACGAGCAGTACGACAAGGCCGACCAGATCCTGCAGGCACTTGCCAAGAGTGCTCCCTCCAGCAAGGTGTATTACAGGCTTGGAGAGAATACCATGCTCAACTTCTTCTCTGACACCATTTCCAACTCATTGAAGGTGGTTGCAGCCGAGGCAAAGGAACAGTATGAAAAGGGGATTGCCCTCAATGCAAATGATCCGTTGAACTATGTCGGATTGGCCAAAGTAGCCATGTATCTGGGCGATCAGGCTACCGCCACCCAGATGAGGCAAAAGGCAAAGAGTTTCCTTCCGCCGTACAAGAAGGTCTCCAAGATCCAGAATCCGAAGGACTATGCCTACACCCTTGCCAAGATTGCCGAGTCGTACATCGTCTTCGACAAAGTGGATACGACACACGCCATGCCTGACATCCGCGAAGCGCTGAGCATCGATGAGAAGAGCTTTGAAAGCTTCATCATCTGTGGAGATCTCTTCCTGTTGGTCAACAACGCCTCCCAAGCCGTTCGCAATTATGGACGGGCTCAGGATCTCGATCCCAAATCTCCGATCGCCAACATGAAGATTGGTAGCATCTATTTCAAAGGACGCAGCCTGATGGCAGCGATCCCCTATTATGAACAAGCCATTGCATTGGATAAAAACTATGCACCTGCCTACAGGGAATTGGGACAATTGTATTCCATGGCTGGACGTTTTGCCGATTCTAAGAAATATTTTGAGACCTATCTGCAACTCACCAACCAGAATATCCCGGCAAAGATCCGTTACGTCAATGCCCTCTTCTATTCCAAGAACTATGCTGAGGTAATCAAGAATGTGAATGAGATCTTCCAGGTGGACAAATCCAGGATTTACCTGAATCGTATTGCCGGATATTCCTGCTATGAGCAAGGCAAGAACTACGATGAAGCGCTTGGTTACATGAACAAGCTTTTTGAAAGTCTGCCAGCCGATCGCATCCTCAAGAAAGACTACATCTACCTGGCCCGTATTCTGATGAAAAAGAATGCTACCTATCCCAAGATGATGGTTGAATTGGACAAAGCCAATGCTGAACTGACGAAATTCCATGAAAAACTGGAATCACTCAAAGGTCCTGCCAAGGAAAAGGAAAAACCCAATGAAGCTCCACTGTTGGCCAAGGTAAGTGAACTGCAGGCAGCTGCTGCTTCCCACGAAGCAGAACTCACCAGGGCATTCGGTGCCTATGAGAAAGCCATCACCTTCGGGGAAGAGGATGTCAATCTGTTGCAGGAAAAAGCGAATGCGCTTTACAACAACCGGAAATATGCAGCTGAAACATGGAAACGTCTGCTTTCCAAGGGAATGGATTCAGAGGAAAACATGCTCCAGATTGGCAAGGCTTACTACCAGGCCAAGGATTATGACAAAGCTGAGGAGATGTTCAATCAGCTGAATACCAAATATCCGGAATATCTCCCGGGCTATCTTTATGCAGCCAACAACGCTTCCATGAAGGATCCCGATGCGAAACTGGGCATTGCCAAACCAAAATTCATGACCCTGCTTGCCAAGGCAGCAACAGACTCGGTTAAGAATTTCAATGAAATTTATGATGCATTGCGTTATCTGGGTTACAGTGCACTTCAGGTTGACAACTATGAGCAGGCAAAAGCCTTCTATCTCAGAATGGCCAATCTGAACCCCAACAACAAGGATGTTGTCATGAAGGCTTACAGCTCCATGGCTACCATGTATCTGTCGGCCGGTGAATATGGAAGAGCTACTGAATATTACAACAAGATCCTCTCCATTGATCCGACCAACGCACAGGCCAAAGCCTCTGTTCAATACATTGTCCAGTTGCAATCCAGTGCCAAACCAAAGGCCAGTCCGAACGAAATCACAGGTATGATCAAGGATGAAAATGGTCAGCCGCTTGCAGGAGCCTCCGTACGCGTGAAGGATACCGCAGCAGAAGCCTGGACAACGGCCAAGGGCGAGTATAAGTTCACCATGCCGGAAGCGGCCGCAACATTGGTCATCAGCCTGAAAGGCTATCAGACCATCGAGGTCCCGGTAACAGCCAAGCGTGTTTACAACGCTACGCTGAAAAAGTAATTCCATTGGAATCAACCTAAAAAAATAGAGATTCAAAAAAGTTTTATTTAACCACGAAAACAATTAAAAAAATGAGTAAAAATTCAGGTTCATTCAAAAGAGTGTTTGAGTCACTTTTTGCAACAATTGCAATTGTAGTTGCTTTCTTATTTGCATGGTTCCTTTACGAAAATGTAATGGGAAGTCCGGTTAACTTCGAAGGTGGAAACCCAAAGGGTGCAGCGCTTCCAGGTAACTACATGGGTATCGTTTACAAGGGAGGTCCGATCGTTCCGATTTTGATGACCTGTGTTTTGACCCTTGTTATTTTCGTTATTGAAAGATTCCTCACCCTGACAAAAGTAAAAGGCAAAGGTAGCCTCGACGGATTCGTAGCTGACATCCAGACATTGACCGCAAAGGACAAGATCGAAGATGCCATCAAGGCTTGTGACGTACAGAAAGGATCTTTGGCTAATGTTGTAAAAGCTGGACTTCTCCGTTACAGGGATCTTGAAAAAGACCAGACACTTGAAAAAGACCAGAAGATCACTTCCATGAAGCAGGCGCTCGAAGAAGCTTCCGCACTGGAACTTCCGATGCTTTCCAAGAACATGGTTATCCTTTCAACCCTTGCTTCCATCTCCGTATTGATCGGTTTGATTGGTACAGTACTTGGTATGATCCGTGCATTCGCCGCTCTTGCTCAGGCAGGTGCTCCTGACGCATTGGCTCTTGCAACAGGTATCTCTGAAGCTTTGATCAACACAGCATTCGGTATCACCGGTTCTACACTGGCAATTGTATTTTATAACTTCTTCTCTTCAAAAATTGACGGTTATACCTTCAAGATTGACGAGGCAGGATTTAGCTTAACTCAGACATTCGCAGCCTCCATCAGAAAATAATTGTCTGGGTTTAATCATTTTGGTTATATACAAAATTAAAATTACCGCATGCCAAAGATTAAAATTCCACATAAAACGCCCCGTGTCGACATGACGCCGATGGTGGACCTTTTCTCGTTGCTGCTGACATTCTTCATGTTGACAGCAACCATGAGGCCTTCCGAACCGGCTCCTATCGACACCCCATTTTCTGTATCGGAGACGCCTCAACCGGATGCCAATGTGATGACCATGGTCATTTCAGCTGAAGGGAAGGTCTTTTTCAACATAGACAATGGTCCGGATACCATCTTGCATTTCCGTCCCAAAATCCTTGAGGAAATGGGAAAGAGATACAACATTCAGTTTACCGGCGATGAACTCCGTAAATTCGAGAAGTATAGTTCTTCATTTGGTGTAGACATCAAAAACTTGAAGACTTTCCTCTCAGCCAGGGAGCCAAGCGAAAGGGAAAAACTGGAGAAAGGTATCCCAATGGACACACTGGACAACCAGCTTGCTTACTGGGTACTCTATGCACGCGAGGTGAACCCCGCTGTTAAAGTATTGATTAAAGGGGATAGCAACGCTGATTATCCGGTAGTCAAGAAAGTTTTGGATATCCTTCAGGATAAGAATGTGAACAGGTTTAGCCTGATTACCAGCCTTGAAGTTGTTCAAGTTGTAGACGCTAAAAAGTAGTATCATGGCAGAAATTATACAAGAAGATAAACACAAGGGTGGGAAGAAGAAACCAAAAAAACATTCAACCGCCATAGACATGACGCCGATGGTAGACCTTATGTGTCTGCTGATCACCTTCTTCATGCTTACGACTGCTTTTGCCAAACCCAAGGTAATGGAAATCGTTTTGCCTGAAAAGGTGAAAAAAGACGAGAAGGTTGAACCTCCTAAAATCGCTGACAGCCGTACGCTCAATATCATCATTGGTCCAAAAGACAAAGTTTTTTGGTATGGTGGAAAAGCAGATCCCGCCAATCTTCCTCCGCTTCAGGAGGCCGATTTCAGCGCTTCTGCAAACGGAATCAGGCAGGTACTGCTTGACAGGAACAGGGCTCTTTTCAAAAAAATTGAACAGTTCCAGCAGGATGTACTGACCGGAAAAATTGCCATCAAGCAAGATTCCGTACGTTCCGCTATCCGTAAACTGAAAACAGATGATGACACCGGTCCTATTGTATTGATCAAATTCTACAAGAAGTCCAAATACAAAAATCTTGTGGACATCATCGATGAGATGTCTATTGTAGGAATTGCCCGGTACATTATTACAGATATCAACTGGATTGAAGAAGGAATGGTGGAACGAGCACTCGGAATGCCTGTAGCTTCAACACCTGCAGCTCACAAATAAAGAATGACACGTATGGTACAAGATAAACAGTTCATTCCAACATTCGATGACATAGTCTTCGAACATAGAAACAAGGAATACGGTGCATATCAGATCAGAAAAAAGTACAATCGGGTTGTTCTGATCGCTACACTGATCGGTATGTTCATCCTTGGTACAGCGATTATTGTTCCTTATATCAAGGCAAGTAATGAGGCGAAACATGCCAAGAGAGATGCCAATGAAGTCATTGCAGAAATGGCCAAGGACATCCAGAACGAGGCAGCTCCGCCGCCACCTCCGCCTCCGCCACCACCACCTTCAGAACAGCAGACGGTTGTTAAATATGTTGCTCCGGTTGTTGTAGACTCTGTTAAGGTAGAAGATCAGTCCAAGCTGATGATCTCCGAAGATCAGGTTGCCACAACGGTTAACAAGGATGTGGTAGAGGTTGTTGAAACCAAGCACGAAGAGGTTCAGCAGGAAGAGAAAAAAGAAGAGGTATTTGTAGTAGTAGAAGAGATGCCGGAATTCCCCGGTGGCGAAGCCGCTCTTCGTACCTACATTGCCAAAGCCATTGTCTATCCTACTGTTGCTCAGGAAAACGGTATCCAGGGTAAGGTTTTTGTTACCTTCGTGGTAAACAAGGATGGCTCTGTATCCAATGCAAAGGTTGCCCGTGGTGTTGACCCATCACTCGACACAGAAGCATTGCGCGTGGTAAACTCTCTTCCGAAAGGGAAGCCGGGTAACCAGCGTGGTGTACCTGTAAGGGTATCCTACACCGTGCCGATCAGCTTTAAACTGCAGTAATCTTACTGCTTTGGAAATAAAAAAGCCGCTCACGCATTCGTGAGCGGCTTTTTGTTTGATGTCCGTGTACAAAAATTCTTTTTCTTTTACTTGGCTGCCTTGTACAACTGGTTGGCACGGTCCCAATTGACCACATTCCAATAAGCATCGGTATAATCGGCTCTCTTGTTCTGATACTTCAGATAATAGGCATGTTCCCAGACATCCAGACTCAAGACGGGAGTACCCTTAACATCCGAAACAGACATCAACGGATTGTCCTGATTGGGAGTAGACTGTATGACAAGCTTGCCATTGGCCACTGTAAGCCATACCCATCCGGAGCCAAACCGGCCCAAAGCAGCTTTCTTGAATTCCTCCTTGAACTTATCAAAACTGCCCCAAGTCGCTACAATCGCAGTTCCCAATTCGCCTTTCGGTTCGCCACCGGCATTCGGAGCCATTCCATTGAAGAAAAAGGTATGGTTCCATACCCCGCCGCCATTGTTGCGAATGGCCGCCGGTGTCTCGGGAGTGATCGATTTCTGAAGATCCAACAGGGATAGTTTTTCCTGTGGCAACCCCGCTACAGCCTTGTTGAGATTGTCTACATAGGCTTTGTGGTGCCGGCCATAATGAATTTCCATGGTCATCTTGTCGATGGCCGGTTCAAGTGCATCGAAGGCATATGGTAAAGGTTCCTGGCTAAACTGAGCGAAAGCATTCGTTTCCATAACTAGTAATGTTAAAATGAGTAATAAATTTTTCATACCAATCTATTTAGAATGATTTTAAATATATTCTTCTAATACGCATCAGATATTCAATTGTTTCCATCCGTTCCCATTTTTAAATAAAAAATACTTCTATTTTTGGTCCGCATTCAACCGGCTAGCCGGTTTGTGACCGGATGGGCCCATTGCCCATTTCGGATTTTGTCTCAAAATCTTGATTCTTCATGCAACTGAACAGGAGAAAATCCGGCATACTGCTTCATCCTTCCGCTCTTCCCGGTCCCAGCGGGATCGGCACATTGGGCGAGGAGGCTTATGCCTTTGTCGATTGGCTGGCTGCTGCCGGTCAGAAGATCTGGCAGATCCTTCCTTTGGGGCCGACAGATTTCAGTCATTCTCCCTACCAATCCTTTTCGGCTTTCGCCGGAAATCCGAACCTAATTGATCTCGATCTCCTTGCGAAAGAGGGTTTGCTGGAGACAGCAGATCTGCTATCTCCACCCGATTTCCCAAAAGAGAAGATCGACTATCCATCGGTACTCCCCTACCGGGAAAAACTGCTCTGGAAGGCCTATCAGCATTTCAGGACCCAAAGGGGATTTGACACCGACTCCTATCATCAGTTTTCAGATCAGCATGGATGGTGGCTGGACTCCTGGTCCCTTTTCGATGCATGCCGGAGGTTTGAGCCAGGGACCGATTGGAGCCAATGGAGACAGCAGCTCCGCGACCGGGAACAAGAAGCCCTGGAGAAGGCAACCGTGCAGTATGGAGAACAGATCGGGTTCAGTCGTTTCCTTCAATATCAGTTTATGAAGCAGTGGTTCGCCCTGAAAAGCCATGCCAACCAAAAGGGGATCGCAATTTTTGGAGACATACCGCTGTACGTGGCTTTCAACAGTGCCGATGTCTGGAGCAACCCTTCGCTGTTCTTGTTGGATGACCAAAAACAGCCGACAAGCGTCGGTGGCGTTCCGCCGGATTATTTCAGCAAGACGGGTCAAAGATGGGGTAACCCGTTGTTCAACTGGGATCGTATGGCAGATCAGGGCTTTGCCTGGTGGATGGCTCGCCTGCATTTCAATCTTCGCTTGTTTGACCTGATCAGAATCGACCATTTCCGTGGACTGGAGGCATTTTGGGCCATCCCGGCCACTGATAAAACGGCAATCCACGGGAGTTGGATGAAGGCCAGAGGGGATGAGATGCTTCAACTCCTGCAACAACAGATCGGTTCTTTGCCAATCGTGGCGGAGGATTTGGGACTGATTACGGAAGAGGTGGACCAACTTCGCAGGAAATATGGATTGCCGGGCATGAAAGTGCTCCAGTTTGCCTTCTCTGGTGAGGCTGACAATCCCCATTTGCCACACAACCACGAAAGGGACTTTGTGGCCTATACCGGTACCCATGACAACACCACCACTGCCGGATGGCTTCAAGGGTTGAAAAAGGCTGAAAAACGGCATCTATGCCAATATCTCGGCAAGGAGCAACCTGACTGTAAGAATTTGGTGGCGAAAGCGCTGGAATCGACGGCTAACGTGGCCATACTGCCCATACAGGATGTGCTGGCCTTACCTGCAGCTGCCCGGATGAACAAACCCGGTACGATCAAAGGCAATTGGATTTGGCGATTGAACCCCAATGCCCTGGGAAATGAAGAAGCCCGAACATTGCGTGAACTGACCGAATTGTATGGTAGACGCTAAACCAGGTCATTGGCTCCCTCCTATTGATTTCCATCGGGAGGATCGCCATGGGCAGACAAACCTGTCCTACTGCCAACCCAACACTGGCTTGGCTAAGGGCATCAAACCCAACGAATCGACATGGACATGACCTTGATGCAACCCGACCTATCCCTGCTTACCTGGATTTCATTGGGATGCTTTGCTTTTCTCGCCGGATTTGTGGATGCAGGTGCCGGCGGAGGCGGGTTGATCCAGCTTCCGGCTTTGCTGATACAATTTCCATCGCTCCCGATTGCCACGCTGTTTGGAACCAACAAGATCGCAGCGCTCTCCGGAACGACCGTTGCTGCCTATCAATATTCGAAGCGCATCCGATACAACTATCTGTTGCTGGCCATCATCTCGTTTGCTGCATTCGGAGCTTCCTACTGCGGTGCCAAGGTTGTCAGTCTATTGAATGCCAATGCCTTGAAGCCCATTGTGCTGATCATTCTCATCCTGATCGCCATCTACACCTATCTTAAAAAAGACTTGGGATCAGTCCGTACCAAGCAGTTGCCTTCCACCACCCAAGGCATTTATGGAGCACTCATCGGGGCTGTGGTCGGATTCTATGACGGATTTTTCGGACCGGGTACCGGTAGTTTTTTGGTGTTGGGTTTCGTCGTGATCCTTGGCTTTGAATTTGTCACCGCCTCGGCCTATGCAAAAGTGGTCAACTGCATGACCAACCTATCCGCATTGTTCGTTTTTGTCAGGCAGGGAAACTATCTGCTGCCGGTTGCCCTTCTGATGGCCGTCAGCAATGTGGCAGGCAACATCACGGGAAGCAGATTGGCTTTGAGCAAGGGAAACCGGTATGTACGCATCATGTTCCTTCTGATCATTCTGCTGATGATCGCACGATATGGATATGACATCTTCCGGCAGTACGCCGGATGACCTCTTCCATCACTTGTCGATGGCAATCAGTTTCCATTGACCATTTTCCCTCACATGTGCCATCTCGCGGTAACAGCATGAGCCGTGGTAATTGTTGGCCTCTTCAAAACGGATCGGCACCACGACCTTACCTGTTTTGTCGATAAACCCCCATAATTTGCCAACCCTGACTGCCGCATACGATCCATTGAACCTCCAGGAATAATCATAAACCGGTGGTACAACCATTTGGCCGGTCTCGTCGATGTATCCGTATTTGCCCGCTACGTTGACGGCGGCCCTCCCTTCATGGAAATCATAGGCCAGATCAAAACTTGGTTTGACAATCACTCTGCCGTGAAGATCCAGGTAACCGTATTTGAGCTGGCTGGCCGAATAAAAGGGTTTCAGCTGACCCTCCGCAGCGAGAGAAACCAACAACAGAAAAAGCATCGGCAGCATATCCTTGTATTTCATGACTTCTGTTTTAATGTTTTACTCATCAGATCTGAGCTCTCTTGGGAAGAATCTTTGCCTGGCCTATCCTCTGGCTTTACACCCCAGGTATCAGAAGGTTTTTCACCCATGAACAGGACCAATTCACCTCCCTTCAGCAGATCCTCATGCCGGATGTAACTCTTGGTATATTCAGCGCCATTTAAAGTTGCTTTTTGGATGTAGATGTTCCGATCATTGAGGTTTTCGGCCCTTATGATGAAATGCTGTCCGCTGGAGAGGGTCATTTCGGAAAGAGAGGAAAGCGGAGTGCCCAGTACATATTCGCCACCTGCCGGATTGACCGGATAGAAACCCAGCGTACTCCAAACGTACCAGGCACTGGTCTGACCGCAATCGTCGTTGCCACACAGTCCGTTGGGTGTGTTGTTGTAAAATTGGGTCAGGATGTGATGCACCTTTTCGGCACTCTTCCAGGGTTTACCGATGTAGGCATAGAGATAGGGCACGTGATGACTGGGTTCGTTTGAGAATTCGGAGAGACCGTAAAAACCATGATTCTTAATCTCCCGGTAGGGTTTTTCCGGACCGTTGTACAGTGAGTCCAACTGCTTCTCAAACCTGGAGGCTCCTCCCATTCTCTCGATCAACCCATACACATCCTGCGGAACGTACCAGGTATAAATCCATCCATTCCCCTCTTGAAAACCGACGCCATCTTCAGGGCTGAAAGGGGTCATCCAATCACCCGCGGAGTCCCT
>JAJTBP010000100.1 GCA_021286825.1 Marinilabiliales bacterium
AAGCAGGTCATGCCACCGTGAGTTGGTTACTCGAACATGCCCATCCGCTGGTGAAAGTGACCATCGTTCCGCGAGGCAAGGCACTTGGAGCTGCCTGGTATCTTCCGGAAGAGCGTCAAATCACCACCAAGGAACAGTTACTGGATGAAATTTGCGCCACCTTGGGTGGTCGCGCAGCCGAGGAGATTGTCTTTTCCTCCATTTCCTCAGGAGCCCAGAATGACCTGGAGAAAGTAACCCGGACTTCCTTTGCCATGGTCAGCTATTTTGGCATGAGCGACAAGATTGGCAAAGTCAGTTATTATGACTCCACCGGTCAGAGTGACTATTCCTTCATGAAACCGTACAGCGAAAAGACCGCTGAACTGATTGATGAGGAAGTTAACAAAATCATCAATCAGGAATATGAACGGGCACTCGATATTTTGAGGAAAAACGGTGAAGGACATAAGCAACTGGCCGAATTGCTCCTGGAACGGGAAGTCATCTTCACCGAAGATCTTGAGCAGGTATTCGGACCCAGGCCCTGGGGCAAGAAAGAAGAGAGCAAACCCGTTGAGCCGATAGCAACCCCGGAACAGGATGGGGAGACTGTTGCACAACAGTAAACCTACCGGAGATTTTTCACAGAAAAAGTCTATTTTCGGGGCATCATTTTGTGGCCGGTCCAATCGGATGGGTCACAAAATGGTTGATCGGATTTCCGTTTGATCCATTGAACGGGACCGAATATGTTCAATAACTGATCCAAACGATTAAACGGAATAATTTGAAAGAATTTGTTACGAGGACCCTTTCCGGAGCGCTGTATGCCATCGTGTTACTGGGGTCCATACTTGCCGGTCCCTGGAGTTTTGCCCTGCTTTTTGCCTTGTTTACCCTGTTTATCCTGCGTGAGTTCTATCAAATTTCCACATTGGCAGGTGTCTCCCCGCAAAAAGTCGCCGGAATGGTCATTGGCGTAGTCATCTTTGCCCTGACGTTCCTCTTTCTGAAGGGTATCCTCCCCTACCATCCCGTTAGCCTCTCCTTACCTCTGCTATTTCTGATCCCCATCCTGGAACTCTACAGAAAAAAGAGCAATGCCTTGGAAAACATTGCTGTCACCTTCTTCGGAATTATCTATGTCGCTTTACCGCTATCCCTGTTGAATTTTTTCGTATTTCCGGCTACCTGCGGCGAAGGATCCTATGAACCTCTTCTGTTGATCTTTCTGGTACTTTTTATCTGGGGCTACGATTCGGGTGCCTATCTTTTCGGAGTAATGTTCGGAAAACACAGGCTCTTTGAAAGAATCTCCCCAAAGAAAAGTTGGGAAGGCTTTTTTGGTGGAATGTTTCTGGCCCTCCTGCTGGCAGTGATCATGAACCACTTCTTTCCAGCCTATCAGCTCACTTTCCTGATCCCAATGGCCTTGCTCGTAACCGTCGCAGGAACCTATGGCGACCTGATGGAATCGATGATCAAAAGAAATCTGGGCATAAAGGATTCGGGCAAATTTCTACCAGGTCACGGCGGACTGCTAGACCGCTTCGACAGCATCCTCTTCACGGCACCTTTTGTCTATCTGGTCATTTATCTGCTTGGATGACATAAGCAGGGATTATCCCCTTCATTTTCAAACCCATTGACTGGAGTGACATGCGTCATTCCAGCATTCCTGCGGGTTACCAAGGGAAAGGCTATCCCATGGCATGCGTTGCAATCGCCTGATGCCTCTTCGAATGTCCATCCGATTGCAGATGCCCGAAGCTTTCGGGTAATGCCAGGCTGGTTTTACCGAATTCGAATTTCCGGGTTGACAATTCCTATTTTTTCACTATTTTTGGCCTATCTATCGTTACAACATGAAACTACACAAAGAAGGCTATGCCATTGTTGCGATTGCAGTTGTCATATGGCTGCTGGCCAATTTCCTGGTTGGACTGACAGGGGAGACCGTATTTCGCGTTTTCTTCCTGCTCGCCACACTTCCAGTATTGATCTTGAGCATACGTTTTTTCAGAAATCCCGGAAGAAAAGTAACCGCGGCCCCGCGATCCATTATCTCTCCAGCCGACGGAACCATCGTAGCCATCGAAGAGACCTTTGAAAATGAATACTTCAAAGACAGACGTTTACAGGTATCTGTCTTCATGTCGGTATACAATGTTCACATCAACTGGAATCCGGTACCGGGTGTTGTTACCTATTTCAAACACCACAGTGGCCATTTCATGGCAGCCTATCTGCCGAAATCCTCTACACTGAATGAACGGGCCACCACCGTTATCAAGATGGCGGATGGAACAGAGGTCCTTGTTCGACAGATCGCCGGTGCAGTAGCCAAACGAATCATTACCTATTCCACGGTAGGCAAGCCTGTTACCCAGCAAGACGAACTGGGTTTCATCCGTTTTGGATCACGTGTGGACCTCTATCTTCCGATCGGGACGAAGGTAAATGTGGAACTTTGTCAGGAAGTCACAGGTAGTCAGACCATTCTTGCAGATCTTTAATTCAGGACGAATGGTCAGAAAACACATCCCCAATTTTATCACCTCCCTCAATGTGCTTTGCGGCAGTATTGCTGTGGTACTGATTTTGTGGGGCATGCTCACCATGGCTGTCTTGTTCATCATTCTGGCGGCCGTTTTTGATTTCTTTGACGGGATGACGGCCCGATTGCTCAAAAGCTATTCTCCGCTTGGAAAAGAGCTGGACTCCCTGGCGGACATGGTTTCATTCGGTCTGGCACCAGGCCTCATCCTCTTTAAACTTCTGGAGAGAAGTCTGCAGGTAGGTCCCCTCCCGGGATCCCCGCTGAGTCTCTCACAAATGGCCATCCTGGGAAGTGCTTTTCTCATCCCTGTCTTTTCGGCTTTAAGGCTTGCCAAATTCAATGTAGATGAAAGGCAAACCACCTCTTTTATCGGTCTTCCCACACCGGCCAACGCCTTGTTCATCTCTTCCCTTGGTTTGATCAGTGAACATGGAACCCTCCCTGGTCTGGATCAAATCGTCCTTTCCATTCCCTTTTTGGTAGCCGTAGCCTTTCTTTTTTCCTGGTTATTGGTAGCCGAGGTGCCCATGTTTTCGCTCAAGATGAAAAGCTTTCGGTGGGCACCGAACAAGGTTCAGTTCATCTTTCTTTTCCTCTCCCTCTGCTTGTTACTCTCCCTGCATATCTACGGAATCATGGCTTCCATTCTATTGTTTATAGCCATTTCCCTCTTTCGAATGCTTGCGGGTAACAGCAAAAAGTAGTAGCCCGGAGGCATTTTACACCCACCCTCTTCACCCCTTGTCAAAGGGTCAGGTAACGGATGACTTTGGTCTTACTGTAAGCCGATTAAGATGAAGAAAATTCCATCATTTCTCATTTTATTTGTTTTACTGGCCTTGGCAGGATGTCATTCTGCGAAACAGAAACCGGTAAACCCACTTGCCATGACCACCCCGGTTTCTGGTAACAGGCCGGACTCCCTTCGTTCACAAATCGGGACATGGTTACACGAAGGATCAGACTGCTATGGGATTGTAGAGATTGTGGACAACAAGCTGAAGGTCGAATTCGGGAAAAGTGTAAAGGTTAAGGTCGTCCGCATTGAGCGGGACAGCATCAAGGTGAAGGTGCTGGAGACCGTGAACCTCAGCAAACGCAACGACTGTGACAAGCAGGGAGTCTGGCCAGGTGATTCCTGGTGGGAAAAGGAAAAATCGCTCTTTCTTTCCAGGGAAGAAGCTGAAAAATACCTTGCCGAAAACAACCTCGTGTATAAAAATGACCAAAAATGTCTGGTGAAAGAGCCGAAGCGAAAAAAGAAGAGGGTACCGACAGGTTAGTCTTCAATTCGCTGATTTTATTAGGATTTTCATCTTTCCTTCGTTTGACTAACTTTACGGCACCTGAACCCTGACTGAAATGAACAGAAGTAACCCAAAACCGAATCTCCCCAGAAAACTACTGCAATGGGGCGTCATTTTCCTCCTGATACTTTGGGCCTTTCGGGCACATTTCCAGCACCATGCAACCCTCGACTATGAAGCCTATTGTCCGTTCGGAGGCTTACAGGCCTTCACAAGCTATCTGATCAACGATTCGCTTGCCTGCTCCATGACGGCTACACAGGTAGCCATGGGACTGGCACTGGCCATTGGCTTGTTGCTCGTCGGTAAGCTCTTCTGTGCCTTTCTTTGTCCGATCGGGACCCTGAGCGAAGCCCTCAGCAATCTGGGCAAAAAATTGAAAATCAACATCAAGATAGGTTCGGTGGGTGATAAAATCCTTCGTGCCCCGAAATACCTGCTCTTGTTCCTTACTTTTTATTTCACACTGGAATCGAGTGAACTCTTCTGCAAGAAATTCGATCCCTATTTTGCTGTCACTTCAGGGTTTGGAGGAGATGTCGTCCTGTGGTATGCCCTGGCTTCCCTCACCGCTGTGGTGGTCGGATCCTTGTTGATCCGTCTGTTCTGGTGCCGGTATTTATGTCCGCTCGGTGCCCTCTCCAACCTGTTCAGATTCGGAATCTTCGTGCCTCTAATCCTGGGTCTTTATTTCCTTTTGATGAGTTTGCACCTCACCTTCAGTTTTCTTTGGGTGTTGGCAGCCTTCTGTTTGGGGGGATACCTTCTGGAAATCAGGAAAGGTCCCCGGATTTTTTCTCCCATCACCCGGATTGCGCGCAACACCACATCCTGCACCAGTTGTAACCTCTGCACCAGAAGTTGTCCACAGGCCATTCCCGTTGCGAAGCTAAAGGAGGTGACCCACATCGATTGTCACCTGTGCGGAGATTGTCTGAAGGTTTGTCCGGAAGAACAAACCTTACGCATCAATCACAAGAACAGTTTACATCACCTTCCGTGGATCGCCACCCTCTTGCTGGTCGGACTGGGCTTCCTGATCAGCATGTATTGGGAGATTCCTACCATCAACCAACGTTGGGCTGAGCCGCTTCAACCGGGGAATACATCCGAATTGACTCAGTCGGGACTCAAGGAGATCAAATGCTATGGCAGTTCCATGGCCTTTGCGGCCAAAATGAAAGAGGTAAAAGGCGTTCTGGGCGTTGCCACTTTTGTCTCCACCCACAAGGTCAAAGTTTTGTACGACCCAACCCAGACCAATGAGCAGACGATTCGAGCCACCCTTTTTACCCCACAACGGTCGAAAATCAGGGAAGAAGGCCATGATACCAGTGCCCTGGTTAGCTGTACGGTCGGACTGGAGAATTTTTTCGATCCATCCGATTTTAATCACCTCCAGCTCCTGCTCAAAGAAAAAAGCCAAGCCATCGCTATTGAAAGCAACTATTCCTGTCCTGTTCTCGTGACCCTCTACTTTAGAGCCCATCAACTTCCGGATGTAAAAGAAATCATCCGTTTGCTGGAGACACCCGCACTCGACTACACGGAAGAGGGAGAAACCATCCATCTTCCACTGGATTTCAAGGTGACCGGGCAACCCAGGATGGACAGGATCGAAACGAAAGCTTACCGAATCAAAATGTTCCGACCTTACGACCGAACCTTCAACCACATGGACGAAGTGAAGGTGAATCGGTTGGATACGCTTGCTGTTCCATTGGGAAATCAAATCTACAATTTCAGGATCCTGCCCTATCTGGTCAGTCACCTATCCAATGATGATGGCGTCAAGGGGTTCAGATCTGTCATGGATACCACCGGAACGGTTCATTTTGAAATCATATTTGTCGACTCCCTCACGCGGACAGAGGCCATTCAAAAGGCCCTGCGATGCGACACACTGACCTTTACCTATGAAGATGGCGACACTGGGAAAGTCGTCAATGTCTATAAATTCTGATAAAAACAGAGAGATCAACATGATGAGAATCATTGGAAACATAGTGTTGGCAATTGCCCTTCTGCTGACCGGTCATCAAGCCCTGGCCCAGAAAAATTACCGCCTGTCAGGGCACGTGACAGACAAGAACAATGGCCGTGGCATAGAAATGGCAGTCATCCGGATTGAATCGCCCGATCGTTGGACCACCTCCGACGACCAGGGTAGCTTTTCCTTTGAGAACCTACCCGAGGGTCAATATTCCGTCCACGTCAGTTATCTGGGTTATGAGCCATCCCTCCAAACGGTGCAGTTATCCGATCGCACCCGTTCACTGGAGATTTCGATGGTACCTTCCAACCTCTCCTTGCCGGAAGTGGTCGTTACTGCAAAAGAAAATGTTGGGATCGGTTCCTCCTCCCGGATCGATCAGGCCGCCCTCGAACACATCCAGCCTACCGATCTCGCCGACGTCATGCAACTGGTGCCCGGACAGATCACCATCAACCCTGATCTCTCCAAACAATCCCTCATCTCCCTTCGAGACATCAACACCGCCAAGGATCCCGATTTAAACGGATCGCTGGGCACAGCCATTGTGGTGGATGGCACACCTGTCAATGTCAACGGCAACCTGCAGAGTCTGAATGCCGAGTCGGAGTCCATGCGTCAATCCTATGCCGCCGCCGGAAAAGGAGCCGACCTCCGGCGATTCTCGACCGACATGATCGAATCGGTGGAGGTCATCCGCGGCATCCCATCGGTGCAGTATGGAGACCTCACCACGGGTGCAGTGCTGGTCACCACGAAAGAAGGACGGACCGATTGGCAACTGCGGGTCAAAAGCGATCCGGAAATCAAACAGTTGGCCATCTCCAAAGGATTTCAGCTGCCTGGAAAGAGCGGAGGCGTTCTCAACGTAGATGTCGATTATGCCAAAGCCATGGACGATCTGCGCCTGCCAGCACAGGGTTACAACCGATTGACATCCCAGGTCGGTTACAACAATACCTTTTTCAAGAATACCCACCCGCTGGAACTTCACCTGAAAGTTTCAGGGTATCGTACTTTGGATGAAAACAAGCGAGATCCGGACATGCTGCGCGATGAAATCATCCGCGAGAAGGAGATGGGAACCGGATTCAAATTGTATGGAAACTGGTGGCTGCAAAAGGGATGGCTTACCAGCCTTTCCTATCACATTGCTGCGGATTATTCCAAACAGGAGCTGTTCCAGCGCAGCACGGTCTCCAACACCGGAGTGAACGCCATGCCTACCTCTTTGACCAGCGGCATTGCACAAGGTACTTTTCTGCCCTCGACCTATACCAGTGACCTCAACATCGATGGCATACCCTTCAGCCTATTCACCAGTCTGAAGGCCAATTTCTTCAAAAAATATGGCAGACTTGCATCCCGGCTGATGCTGGGAACAGAGTGGCGACTCTCCGGAAACCAGGGAAAAGGAACCCAATGGGACATGAACACTCCGCCCTACTATAGCAACACCTCACGGCCCACCTCCTTCCGTGCCATCCCAGGACTTCATGATCTGGCCCTGTATGCCGAAGACAATAGTGAACTTCCTGTGGGAAAGACCCTCATCCAAAGTCAGATCGGTGTACGCTACAACAATCGGATGCCCGATGGATTCCTGGGTTCCCGTCAGATATCCTCCCTTGAACCCAGGGTGAACCTCACCTGGCAATTGTGGAAAAACAATGCTTACCAGGTCAAGGCATTCTCCTTGCGCTTTGGATACGGACTTACATCGAAGAGTCCGGCATTGTTCTATCTGCATCCGGGAAGCAACTACCAGGATGAGGTAGGTTTCAACTACTATCCCGATCTGCTGGTCGTGACCACGCATGTAATCGACCAGACTGCCAATCCGCAGCTAAAACCGGTCCGTAACCAGAAATTTGAAGTAGGTGCCGATTGGAACATCGGTGGTGTCAGGGTGGCCCTGACCGCCTTTGAAGAACACATCCGCGATGGCTATACTTTCGAAGATCAATATTATGTGATGGATTACAAGAAATGGGATGCGCTGTCGGGTGCCGGCAAAAAACCCGTCTTTCAAAACGGGGCGGTGACCTATACCGAGAATGGGGTGACCAAACAGGTTCCTTATGCCATGAAATCGGATTTTCACTCCTATGCCCTACCTTCCAACAACAGCAACGCAGACAAAAAAGGGATCGAGTACGTCATCAATTTTGGTCAGTACAAGAAACTGAGAACCAGCCTCACCGTCGATGGAGCCTATTACCACATCACCCGCATGGATGATGTGCTTCCCTATGCCCGGAAAATCACCTCTTCCTATTTGGGTGACCGATTCCCTCTCCTTTCTGTGATGCCGGGTGGAAAAAGCAATATACATCAGCGGTTGAATACCAATTTCAGACTGATTACCCACATTCCCGAAATACGGATGATTGTCTCGTTGAATGCTCAGGTCATCTGGATGGATAAAACAGCCTTCTATTGGAATTCCAACGGAGAAGCGGTTGCCTATTCGCTTTCGGATAAAAACGAGCGAACCTATGGCGTATACGACCAAGGCAAACCGCTCTATGTGGATCCTGTCGGATATTACGACAAGCAGATGCAATTTCATCCCTGGGATGTACAGACCAGTTCGGCAGCGCCCTATGCGACCATGGTGCAATCCCTGGATAGCAACTATTTTCTGAATGAAAACTATCCGGTCTACTGGCAGTTGAACCTAAAAGTTACCAAGGAGATCGGCAAAAGGGTACGCTTTTCCTTCTTTGGCAACAATCTTTTCAACAACCGGCCATATGTGGAAGTCGTTAGGTCCTCCTCATACATCCGGATGAATCAACCGGCCTATTTCGGTGCCGAATTAACCATCTTGTATTAACTGACAGAAGTAACTCCATGAAAAAATCCATTTCAAAGATTGCCTTTCTCCTCCTGGCCCTTCTGCTGGTTCAGTGCAAAAGAGAGATCACGCCCGCCCATTTGCTGAATCTTACCCTCACACTGCCCAAAGTATTCGGACAAGTGAAATTTCCGCCCACCACTGCCATCACGCTGACCAATACCGAGACCGGCAGAATCCAAATCAAACAGCCGGATGAGAACGGTCTTCTATCGATCCCACTGGCGGAGGCAAACTACAAGATCAGTTGCGATCTTGACCTGCCCATTGACGGTCTGGATTACATTTTCCACAAATCCATGAACAGTCTGAATCTAAACCAGGATACCGACCTGCAACTGGAGCTGATCCTGGGAAGCAACACCGGAGGGTTTGTCTTCAAGGAGATCTATTATGTCGGTTCCATGACTCCGGAAGGAAAACAATATGGTTCGGATCAGTTTCATGAGATCTACAACAACACCACAGACACGCTGTACGCTGACAAATTGTGCATTGGATTGTTGCAACAAGTGGGTAACAATCCCAATGTTTGGCTAAACCCGGACGGAACAGTCATGGACAATCTTCCCCTCACTTACCAGGTCTGGATCGTTCCCGGCAGTGGCAAGGAACATCCGGTTTATCCCGGGCAGAGCTTTATCATCGCACAAGATGGCATCAACCACAAGAAAGACCCGAACGGCAATCCCAACTCGCCGGTTGACCTCTCCCACGCAGATTGGGAAACCTACATGGAAGTTTCCGGAAAGGATCTCGATTCGCCATCTGTTCCCAATCTAACCATGATGTACACCACCTCCACAACGATCAATGACTGGTCGGCTAGTGTCAATGGATCGGCGGTTATCCTTTTCCGGTTACCGGTTGAATGGAAAACCTATGTAGACAATCCAGCCAATTTCAAGACCCTTCCTGGCAGCAGCTCCTCCACCAAGTATTTCATGGTCAACAAGAACTATGTGCTGGATGCGGTGGAAATCGTTTCGCCCGATGAAACCAGACGATACAAAAGATTGCCTGAGAGCCTGGATGCAGGATTGGTCTTTACCGTCGGAGGCAGCTACTGTGGCAAGTCGATCCGCCGTAAGGCGAGATTCATCATCGACGGAAGGGTGATCTACAAGGACACCAACAACTCGACGGCCGACTTTCTGCACGATCTGATACCCACCCCTGGAATCAATCCCACCGCGATCGAAAAATAAAACCAACCGAATCGTTTCAGACCAGCCGATGCATCATTTACAATCCAACCGACAGTCCTCCGCCATGAATAAAACCATCCTTCTCCTATTTCTCAGCCTCGCCGGATGCCTGAAACTGGCGGCCCAGGAACAGGACTCGATCAACAATCCAACCCTCGCCAACAGGAATTTAAGGGAGTTGAAAAACAATTGGTCAACGGCAAACAACCCGGCTTCACACCTCCTCGACTGCGTGGAAAACAGCTCTGCTGCCCATTACAATCTGGAGCAAGGATCCGGTGCTGCCCACAGAATCATGGAGCCAGACAGTGTGACGCATCACAATCTTGTCACCGAAAGCTACCGTACCTTGGGGCGGATCAGGCTGATGGGAAAATTTGCCTATGCAAGCAATCGTGAAAAAGGTGGACGTTGGAATGGCACAATGGATCCTTACCGGGGAAATCCCTATATCATCGGCGACTCGGTCCGCTCTGCCCTCTTCAAAAAGGAATCCTACCAACTTTCCGGGACAGTAGCGCTCCCGTTGAATGGAAATTGGCTGGGCGGAATTGAACTCAACGGAGCGTTTGCCGTTGCGGCCAGGGAAAGGGATCCCCGACCCTTGTCGACCCTCTCGAAAGTCTCCATTCACCCGGGAATCATTCTGCGAAAACGCCATCTTGACGTTGGACTGGATCTTGGTTATCAATTGCGCAGGGAGGAAATCTCCTATCTCCAGCATGTGGTCGACAATCCGGACATTGCCTATTTCGCGTTCCGCGGATTTGGATTCTACAACAAAGAACTGGGGCAGAACTACGACCGCACCCAGACGGAACACCTCTTTTCTGCCGGCTTGCAGCTGGGAACCCGAAGCATCACTACGCCATACCTTGCCGAAGCCAGGTTTCAATACAGCTTCGAAGGAATCCAGGATGGCGCCGCCTACGTGAGCCTGATGAATGGCGGAGATTGGGAAACGGTAGCCCTGACGGTAAACCAGTCACTGAGCAGAAGGGAATCTGGCAGGATACAGCGATTTTCTCTCGGACTGGATTATCAGGATGGGTTTGGCTCGGAGATATACCAAACAAAGGAGCGTGTCGGTACGATGACCCTTTATGTCACCAATCGGAAAACCCTCCGGATGGACCGGAACCTCCACAAAGCCCTCCTTCGCTATGAGCTGATCTCTCTATCCGGCAAAGAAACACCCGTTTGGCACCTCAATGCCGGCTTGCAATATTTTGACAATGGCGAATCGTACTATGTTGTGCCCGAGACCCTTTCGTCAGGATATCAGATGGCACATGCCTTTCTTGGATTGGAGCGCAACTTCAGAATCGGATCCCTTGAGATCGCTCCGTCTGCTTTCATCGATTATGGCAAGGAAATAGAGCGCCATCTGAACCTTTCGGATGATCCGTCGATCACCGAACGGCAA
>JAJTBP010000101.1 GCA_021286825.1 Marinilabiliales bacterium
TCCGAGATGTGGTCATAATGGCTGTTCAGATGATCCAGGATTGTGCGCCACTGGGTGTATCGTTCCCCGATCATGGTGGCAATCAACGTATCATCGGGGGTGAGGGTCGGATCATTCAAGGCAATGGGTTCCATGTCTGGATGTCAATTTAGGTGAAAAAGCGGGTAGATTTCCGGCGGATAAAAGAGCATTCAATCTCGCTCAGAATCAGTTAAATCTTACATTTTATTCCAGTATTTTCTCCATTTGCAACAGAAACAATTTGTTCTCCAAATGGATTTTGTACCGATAGCTCTTGAAGGTGTGGAGCAAAAACAGAAAGGCGAAGAAGATTGTCAATCCCGACTTGTTTAGGTTGACTCCGTCGATCATCTCAAAAAATTTCAGAAGGAATGCGATGAGCAGAAGGGTCACCAACAGGATGGAGACGATGCCATAAAAGCGGTACAGCCGGTTCACCTTCCGGATCAGCTTCTCCAGGTAAGGGGTTTCTTCAGCCTGCATTTCGTCATACGTGATTCCGCTGAGCCCGAAAGTCAGGGTTCGTTCCGTTTTTGCTTTTTGTTTAGTAAGGAGTTCCCGTAATGCCTCTTCTTTTGTCATGGATGTTTAAGGATTTCAATTCAGTTAAAAATGGTTCTTTCATTGGTGCAGCGAATCGATCGATGGTTTCTTCATTTTCCTATTTCTGACAATTTGTATAGCCTTTCCATTTCTGCTGGTTTCCGGATATCTGTCTCTTCTACGGTGCCATCGGGATGAACGAGCAACATGTGTGGCAGCGTTCCGGCATGGTATTGTTGTTCGATCTCATGGGTTCGGTTTCCGGTAACCAGGTCCCGCCAGGGGATGGATTCCTTCTGCATCAATTCTTGCCAAGCCTTGGTGAATTTGCCTTCGTCCATCGAAATGTATGTGATTTCCAGTTGCTTGCCTAAATTTTGATGGATTTTTTTCAGCGTCGGGATCAAGGCATGGCAAGGGCTACACCAGGAGGCTGAAAAGACGAGAAGGTTGATTTTTTCAGGATGGCGTACCACGGGTTCAGGGGAGTTTGTCCTGCCATTTAGGAGCGTCGTATTGACAAAATGTTTGTTCATAAGGCGCAGGTAGGCATCAGCTTTTTGTCCCATCAGACTGTTTTGACTCGCCTTGGAAAAATGGGAAAAGAGGGTGGAAGCATCTGAGAGCCGAAACTGGCTAACTCGCTCGGAAAAAAGGGTCATCAGAAAATGGGAGTCCGGGTACTTTAGGATCAGGCTATCCGTTTTTTGTCGAATGCGGTCATAATGGGTCGTGTCGACGTCAGCAAAGGAGCCATTTTTGCATCTCAACTCCATTTCTGAACCGGGTCCCGGGTATTGGAGTCTGAAGAGATCGATTAACAATGTGGGTCCCGTGACCCAAGTTGAATCATCCACCACAAAGTAATCATCTTCTGCCGTTTTGATGGTTTTGCTTTCGAAGTAGGTCGCTTCCAACACAGGATATTTTTCATCTAAAACCGCAGAATGAATCTGAGCATCCGTCATCTCCTGGGTTTGGAACCTTACCGTATGAAAAGTTTTAGAGGCTGGATCATAAGGTTGAGACAGGAGTCCGTAAAAGAGCTCCATTTGGCGAATAGAATCCGGAATAGAAAAATGCCATTCACTTCCATCCACTGTCGTGCCATGAAACCTTTTGACCATCGACATGTGGTTGTGGGTGGTCAACATGGCTGACAAGATCAGATGTTCCAACTTTTTCCCTTTCAATCGAATGATGAATTCTTTTTCTCCGGAGGGATGAGTCGTGGAATTCCTTGTACTGCAGGCTGCCAGGAATACTGATGCCATCAGCAATGATTGGATCAGAACAAGTATTCTTTTTTTCATTTGCAATCGACGGATAGGCTACAGGATTCGAACCCGGGAATGGAAGGAAAGACCATGGCGGATGGTTGGTTGGCTAGGGCATCGACCAAACGATTGGTTGGCCAAGGTTCGTTGATTCCACGCATTGAATTTAACATCATTCCGGTTGAATTCCAAGGATATTGTTGATTTTCTCCTGTCCTTCAACCGGAATGAGTGGTCAAACGAAAGTGATTACATCTTTCCTCCAAACGGAATTCTCAGGCTCAGTCCGATGTCGCGTCCGGGATTGAGCAGGTGAACCTCCTTCAGGGTAGAAAGGTGGTCGGTGTAACGAACATCCAACAGATTGTTGATGCCGAACGAAAGTTGAATGGGTTGCTTGCCCACAGGAATGGTTCCGCCTACCTTGAAGTCTGTCAAAGTATATCCGGGTGTAGCGCTCTCATCGGGAGCAACATGGTTTTGATCGAAAGCGGTGACGGTGTGGAGGGCAAGAAAGGGTTGCTTCAAGAGGCCCATCTCTTCGCAGGTAGCTTCCAGTTCGAACCGGAGTTTGGCAGCCGGCACAAAGGGAAGGTAATCTCCCTTGATTTGTTTGCCCTCTACAAGCGAGAAGGTAGATCTGAAATGCAACCAGCTGATTTGCTGGGGATGGATGTGAAGGCCTGCCTCCATTCCCTTCAACCGCGCATCCTGTTGCTTGTAGGCATAGATGGGCAAACCGCTGGCCGAGGTAAGGGCGGTAGGGGCAATGTAGAGGTAGTCGCTCACGAAGTTGTAGAATCCGGCCAGATCAAAGGTGACATTGGCGGCATGGTAATGGAGACTCAGGTCATACTCGACCGATTTTTCCGGTGTCAGTCTGCCATCACCCAATTCAAACCGCAGCTCGTGGGGACCTTTGGAGGTCAGTTCTGCCAGGTTCGGAGTGCGGTAGGCAGTGGCGAGGTTGCTTCTCAAAAGCAGTCGCTCCTGAAGATTCCAGGTAAAGCCAAATGCCCCGTTGAAGCTGTTGTAATTTTTCGCGAGGGAGGGTCTGTAGCTGGAAGAATCTATCGGATTGCCCACTGTTGCGCTATTTAGGGAGTGGTGATCGTACCGTAGTCCGGTTTGTAGCTTGATCTTCTCGCCCATGGCATGTTGCAGCAAGGCAAAGAGGGAGCCATTGGTAGTGGTGGCATCGGGCAACAACAGGGTCTCACGATCCTGAACATTGGTGTTGATCTGCCTGAATCCCTGGATTCCGACGATGTATTCAGATTTTCTGGAAGCGGGGAGGTGCAGTTTCGCTTCGTAGGTGAGCGTTCCAAGATTCATCTGGATCTCATATTGACCCGGATCTCCGATGTGTGCCAGGCTGGTCAGTTGCCAGGCCGCATTGAGGTCGATCACCATCTTCCCGGCATACAACTTGTTTTGGGACGACAACAGATGGGTGTCCAGTTGCTGATAAAACAGGGTCAGCTTTCTACCCCTTCGGGGGATCGCAGCCAAGGCCTCTTCCTCTGCCAGGCCTAATTTTTGCCGGCTCTGTTCATAGGAGAGGTTGAAATTGCCCGCTTTTCCGGTTCTGCCGGTATTGGCTTTGACCGACCACAGATGGAACCGGGTGTTGGGAGCGAACTCCCCGCCTCCTTGCAAAAAGTCTGCATTGGATTTGATGCCAGCCCTAATGTCGAAGTAGCCTTTGTTCGAGGCACCGCCTACCCCTAGATTTTGGGTCATTCCCAGGGTGTTGGAGAAGAGTTGCAGGTTGTAATCGCCACGGAACGTCCCGGTTGCTGCAGGGGATTCGCGCAAAAAGTTGATGACCCCCCCGATGGCATCCGAGCCATAAAGCAACGATGCCGGTCCCTTGATGACCTCTACCTCCGAAACGCCGAACTCATCGATGCCCAGGGGGTGATGATCGGAATATTGGTAATTCTCGTATCGAACGCCATTGTCCAGGACCAGGATGTCATTCATCGACATTCCACGGATGACCGGCTTGGAGATGCCGCTGCCCTTTGAGATCATGTCGACTCCGGGAACCTGACGCAACACCTCGCTGAGATTTGGGGTAGCTTGCGTGGTAGCGGTGTTGAGCTTCAATACCTCAATCTTAACGGCGTTCTCATGCTGGGTGGAATTGTAGCCACCCGAGACCACGATCTCTTCGGCCTCTATGGAGGTCTGCTGCAACGGGATGTTGAGTTTCGTCGATTGATCTTCTGTCATCAGCGTTTGCAGTTGGTTGCTGAATCCGATAAAGGAAAAGGCGATCCGGATTTTTCCCTTGGGCAGGTTGTTCATTTCATAATGTCCGGAAGAATCGGCCGCCGTTCCCTTGTTGAGATCCGGAACAAAGACGGTGGCTCCTGGCAGTGGATGGTGATTTTGGTCGGTAATGGTTCCGTATATCCTGCACTGAGCCATGGTGGCATGCATGGAAAAGAGCATACCACAAATGAAAAGGAGATATTTCATCTGGATAAAATTTAAATGTTACAAGAATAAATGTCTGATAATCTGATCAGTCTTGTAACACTGGCGGAGCGCGTAATTGAAAGGAATAGAGGAAGCGATCGCTGAGTTGGGGACTTACCACACCCTGGTTTTCCAGACAGAAACAGACGGAGATCGGTTCCTGTACCATCGGATCCGTGGCATCGAAGAAAGAAAATTCAAATCCGGGGATGGGACACTTCAGGTGGGCCTCATGGAAGGAGAGGTTGGACCCTTCGACATCCTGCTCATGGTGGTGAAACAGTTCATCCGAAAATTTGGACATCGTCGGCAACAAAAAGACGATGATCAACCATCTCGAAATCCAAAGTCTGCTACGTTGGCCCATGTTTGATTTTACTTCCCGAGCGCCGAAAGGTTTCATGAATTCCAAAGATCGGATGGCTGGGTCGTAAGCGGGGGGAAAGATAGGATATTTTGACCCATTCCCAAATCTCTGGAAAGGTTCGTTCTAAAAGAGGTAGGGGATCAATTTTTTGGTGCGTCTGCTGTAATCCCGATAGCGATCGCCCATTTCACGAAGCAGAAAGCGCTCTTCCACATGGATTCGGTATAAAAAGCCAGCAAAAACGGGTACCATCATCCCCAGAACGGAGAGCCAGTTGGATAATGCGGTGGCGATTCCCAGAAAGATCATCAGTTGCCCCAGATAACCCGGATGGCGAATCACCCGGTAGGGACCTTTTTCGATCAATTGTTGACCGCTGACGCTGGACACCCGATAGGTAAACTGTTGTCGCAAGGTCCGTACCGCCCGGATGCGCAGGTACAGGCCGCACAGGACGAGTAGAATCCCTATCCCGAAATAAAGGTTCCAGGGAGCCACCCTCCCCAGATGGGTTCTGCCTACCGTGAAGGCAAGGGTGTAACCGAGGACAATGGACAGAATCAGTATCCAAAAACTCCCTTGGTCGCCCGATTTTTCAAGGGTTCTGGACTTCTTTCCCATCCGAGACAATCCAAATTCGAAGAAGGCATAGAGATAGGAAAACAATAGGATGGCGATGATCCGAATATCCATGAGCTATTTTTTTTATCGGTTCTGAAGCGGAACGGGCGAAAAGGAGCCAAGGTTTAACCGTCGGCCCGAGGGATGGAAGGCCTTGCCGTCATCCTCCCTCCAAAAAAAAGCCGATCCTGAGGACAAGATCGGCATAATTTTTTGTATAACAGAGACTTTCTTTGCAAAAATCACTCGCCGGAGCCGTTCATGATCGGTTGAAGCAAGCTGGCTCGATTTCCTTCGGTATCGGTGATGGAGACATAGAGACCAACCATCGGGATCATGGAGGGTTCTCCATGGACGGTTCCGCCGGCTTGTGTCACTTCAGCCATTGATGCTTTGATGTCATCGACTGCAATGACAAAGGAAGGGGCGGGAAGCGGCTCATTCGAAGGGACAGGATAAAAGCCCCCGTTGATGGCTCCGGGGCGAAGTGGCCGGCCATATTCACCGGTCTCCGTTGTGGAAACGACCACGTAATGGCCCATTTCTTCACCCATCTGGTTGGTCTGCCAACCAAAAACCTTTTCGTAAAAGGCGACCATTCGTTGACGATCCTTTGCAGGCATCTCAAAATGGACCACCGGATTCATCTTTTTCATCTAGTTGATTTTAATGTTTCTAAACAATACGCAGATCGATCGCAGGAGTTACTTTTTTTTAGCCTAACGGCGGATCGCTTCCGGCATCAGCCCTGTCCTGGGGAGAACGGTGACTACTTGCCGCCTTTTTCCGCCATCTCCAGGGTGTGCCGGATCAGTTCCAGTCCGCCCGGCTCCCCATGTCCTGGCACCACAATCCGGGCATCCGGATAACGCGCTAGCACTTTCCGGAGGGTTACGGGGTAAGCGGCCGGGTCGCCATCAGCCATGTTGCCCAGGTCGGTCGATTGCTGGCTCTTCACCATGCAACCGGCAAAGAGTACCTTTTCTGTCGGGATCCAGACCACGATGTTGTCTGTGGTGTGAGCGGCTCCGGGATAGAAGCATTTGACCGAAATTCCAGGCAGTTGCAAGTTGAGGGAGTCCGTGAAAGATTTTTCCGGGACGGGCAGATGCTCTTTTTTGGCTGCTTCAACGGTCTGGCGGGAGGCATAGTTCGGGATTTTCAATCTTTGCAGCAGTGCCAGTCCGCCCATGCAATCATCGTGCCGGTGGTTGGGCACGAACGCGACAATTTTTGCCTTGAGTGTCTGGGTGATCCAGTTCAGCAACACCTGCGTTTGCGCCTCCGTCACGGGTGTGTCCAACAGAATGGCTTTTCCATCGCTCACGACAATGACCCCATTGGAGAGAACGGTGCCAAAATTTTTGAAATCATGTGCCGAGACATGCAGATAGGTATGGCTGCTTATTTTAAACAGCTCCACTTTTTCAGGCAGGCTGGCTACCTTCGGGAAGGGCTGTGCCCAGACATGGGACGCGATCAGACAGATCAGCAGCAGGAGAGGTGTTTTCATGGGATCTTTCTTTTGAAGTTCTTTTGTCAGGCACCAAAGAGCCGGCGGGCTTCCTGCATGATGACGGTAGTGGCGGTGGCCCCAACGCGGGTTACCCCTAGTTCCCTCACCTTGAGAATCTGTTCCAGGGTCCGTATGCCACCGGCTGCCTTGATGGCCACCTCGGGAGCGCAATGTTTCCGCATCAGTTGCAACACCTCTTCAGTGGCACCCTGGTAGTTGTAGTTGCCGTCGGCCAGCTTTACGAAGCCATATCCGGTTGAGGTCTTGGCGAAATCGACAGATTGTCTGTTGCAGGCTTCGCACAGGAAGATGCGATCCGCGGTGCGGGTCACAAAATCGGTTTCGAAGATGACTTTCAAAAGGATCCCTTGTTCGTGACAGGCCCGGCAGATCAGTCCGATCTCCTCCTCCACATAGTGCAGGTCACCTTGCAGCATCTTCCCAATGTTGATGACCATGTCCACTTCGGTTGCACCATCCCGGATTACCTGCAGGGTCTCTGCCAGTTTGATCTCCGGGGTGCTGTTGCCATGGGGAAAGCCTATGACCGCGCAGACAGCAGTTTCACTTCCGGCAACACATTCGGTGGCTTGGGCCACATGGTAAGGTTTGACGCATACGGTGGCAGCCCCGTTTTGAACGGCGATGGCACATTGTTCACGCAGGTCCGCATCGGTAAAGGTGGGATGCAGGATCGAGTGGTCGATCATCCGGGCAATCTCTTTGGGTGTTAGCATGGGAAAGGGTCTTTTGTTTGTTGGGTTTGAAGCCAAATGTACATTCAATTTTCCGCTTTTACGACTCTTTTTTTCTGAGCAGGATACGCCTGAAATTGCCATTCCATTCGGCCGGTTCATCTGAGCAGGTCTCCCAGAGAACGGGATCGATGATGGCCTCGGCACGACGGGTGATGTTGGTGGCAATCAGGTTGATGAACGGATTGGCCAACCTGCGGCGAAGAGAAGTGGTGTGGCCTGGCCTGACAAATTTGTCAAAGATGGCCACGGTTCCCCGGGTTTTCAGGACCCGATGTGCTTCGCCAATGCAGGCAAGGGGGTCGGGAATGACTGCCAGGATCAGGTGAAGAATCACCTTGTCAAAGCTGTGATCGGGGAGTTGAAGTTGCTGACCATCCATCACCCTTGCCTCCAGGGATAGCTGCAACCGGTCGTTTCGTTTCCGGATCCTTTCTACCATCGCAGGGGTTAGGTCGGTGGCCAGGATGTGACAGCCGTGCGGCAGATATTCCAGATCGAGTCCGGTGCCTGCTCCAATGATCAGGATGTTGTCGCCCGGCACAATGTCCAGAGACTCGATCGACTTTTTTCTGGAATGGGCAAAATATCGGCCCACAGAATCGTAAACCGGTGCATAGAGGGTGTAGCGGAGCCTGTTCCAGCCGTTGGTATTGATGCGCATCTTGAAGATTCCTTTTGGTGCAAAGATAAGGAGGTGTGGAAAACAGGGAAATCTTAAATCAGGGTGTCCAGCAACTGATGGGATGCATCCATGTGTCTGACATAGATGATTTTGTTGCTGAATCCAATCCAAATCTCCGTCTGATCCCTGAGGAGATAGACGTAGATGTGAATGCCACTGCCCATCTCTTTGTCCGGTGTGCCAAAGCAAGATTCGAGGGCACTATAGTCCATCGTCGGTTGGATATTGGCGACAAAATAGGCATAGCTTCCCTTCTGCGGATCGGCGGATGGATCGCTTTTTTTGCAACCCAACACAAGCACAAGCAGGACCAGGAGGATGACCCTGTGTTTTCGTAGCGTAGATCTCATCTCTAAAATTTTCAACTACTTGATTTCAATGATGCCCGCTTTCAACAGCGGATCGAACATGTTCAGCGCTCCCCCGTGTTCAATGATCTTTCCATTCAGAAACCGATCGACGTTGACTCCATGGAAGACCATGGGCTGACCTGTCGGTTTCATGCCAAACCATTCCTTCTGAAAGGTGCCTGAGGCGGTATAGCAGGTGACCACCCAGTCACCTTCGGCAATCTGATGTTCTATGGTCAGTTTCAAGTCCGGGAACACCTGACGCACCCCCAGAACATGGTCAATGGCACCCTGGACACCGACCGGGTAGCGGATGCCTTCATAGACTTCGGCATACTCTTCTGCGATGAAGTGTTCGATCCGAGACAGGTCTCCGTTGTTTTCGACCTGCTCCACGTATTGACGCATGATCTCCTTGTTGTCAGACCGTTCCATAGGGTAGGGGTTTGTTCAATCAAAGTTACAAATAGAAATGGTGAATTGTACCAGAAGGGAGATGGGAGACGGGAGACCGGAAACCGGAGGTTTGAAAGCAATCTCGCTGTTTATCAGTTTTTCACCTCATCCAAAATGGCTTTCTCAAGTCCTGCCAGGTTGTTTGCCTCCGGTTTAAGCAATTCAAGGACAGTAATCCGGTTTTTCCCCTTGATCAGCCATTCGGCCGGAACGTACAGGGTTTGTTGCGGACCAATGCTCCAATACCTTCCGAGATGGTGGCCGTTGACCCATACACAACCCTTGCCCCACTTGCGCATGTCGAGATAGGTGTCGGCAGTTTTTGCCAGTTCGAATGTGCCTTTTCGGATGACCGGCATATCCTGGCCGGGACTGCTTTTCCCTGGATTCAGGTGGGTATCCGTAGCAAAAGGCAGCTTGAACATCTGCCAGCCCGTAATCTCTTGGCCAGCCAATGTCACCTTTTCAGTGATCCCCTTCTTGTTTTTCAGCAAGTAGGGTCCAAAGTTGATGCGTCCCAGGGTTTCCACCAGAATGTCGAGGGTTACCTCTCCTTGCGAAAATTCCAGTGGCAGACTGTCTTGTTTCAACCGTCTGTCGAGGATACCGGCTCTTTTGCCGTTGAGGTAAACCAATCCGTAGTCCCGCAGCTCCTTGATTTTCAAGATTCCGGACTTTGGTCCCCGCAAATGGGTGCGGTAGAGTACGAATCCGTAATCCTGCTGAAGGGCTTCGAAGGTGAGCGGGGTTTTGTTTTCAACAGGTGGAGGCAACAACCCGTTCCATGCGATGGACTCGCTGAGCCTAAAAGCGGGGATGGCCATGACTTCCCTTTTTTTAGGCACTTCGGGCAGGGTTTGTCCCGGTTCCAGGTGACGGGAGATGACCTTACGGAATTCCATGAATTTTTCCGTCGGATTTCCCGCTTCATCCAGTGGTGCATCGTAATCATAACTGCTGATCTGGGGTTCAAACGGATCCTTGTCATTGCAGTTGGCTCCGTTCATGTAACCCCTTGTCGTTCCGCCATGGAACATGTACATGTTGATGGAAATTCCTGCCGACAGGACGGAGTCCAGGCGATTGGCATATTTAGCTGCCGCAACGGTATGGTGCCGGGTTCCCCACCAATCGAACCAGGCTGGATACCACTCGGCGATGTAGAAGGGACCTTTGCCATCGTGGTAAAGCCTGACGAGCCTCTTTACCTCCGCTGGCTTGTCGATGCCATTGACGGCCGGTAGCAATCCCGGCAGGTGACCTTCCCTGATGGTACCCGCCGGATCACAGGTGTAGAGCAGTCCGTCGAAGCCGGCTTCTACGAACATCTTTCGGTTGATCTCGAGGTAGCTTTTGTCGTTGGAATAAAATCCATATTCATTTTCTACCTGGGTCATCAGGATGTTGCCGCCATGGTTGATCTGCAAAGGGGCCAGCTGTTTGCCCACCTCCTGGAGGTACTCCCGGTAGAGTTTCAGATATCCGGGCTCTTTGCTGCGCACCACCAATCCGGGTTCATTCTGAAGCCAGTAGGGATAGCCTCCAAATTCCCACTCCGCACAGACATAGGGGCTGGGTCTCAGGATGACCCACAGGCCCTCTTCGGCAGCCGTTCGCACAAAGGCTGCGATGTCGTTGTTTCCGGCAAAATCGAACTTCCCTTTTTGTGGTTCGTGCAGGTTCCAGAAAACGTAGGTGCCAATGACGTTGATCCCCATTGCTTTGGCTGCCTGCATGCGACTCTTCCAACATTCCCTGGGTATCCGGGGGTAATGCATCTCGGCTGAGATCATCCGGAAAGGTTTGCCATCGAGCAGAAAGGTAGAATCACCCAAGGCAAAGGAATGGGTGGTATTTTTTTCGGCACTGAAGGCAATCATCCCCATCAAGGTGATGAAAAGGAACAGCAATAAGGATTTTTTCACGGTTTGGCGTTTGAATTGTATGGATAAAAATAAGCATCCCATTTGACATTTGGGTCATTTGCCGAAAGCTTCCCCGATACTTTTTCGACGGAGAATTGAACTAAGACAAAGAAAGTTGCACCCGTAAGCAGATGATCGGTCTCCCGTCTCCGGTCTCCGGTCTCCGGTCTCCTGTCTCCCGTCTCCCGTCTCCCGTCTCCCGTCTCCCGTCTCCCGTCTCCCGTCTCC
>JAJTBP010000464.1 GCA_021286825.1 Marinilabiliales bacterium
ACATTGATGCAGTGCTGAAAGGTAATCCCGAAGCCTTCGCTCCACTTGTTGACAAATACCGGCAAATGGCCTTTTCCTTGTGCCACAAAATTACCGGCAACCGGGAGGATGCAGAAGAGGCAGCACAGGATGCTTTTCTCAAAGCCTACAGATCGCTTGAACAATTCAAGCGGAATGCCTCATTCAGAACCTGGTTGTTTCGTATCATTTATACCACAGCCATTTCGAAAGTGAGGGGGAAGAACCGGGTATTTGTGAGCTTTGAAGATTACCGGATTTCAGATCAGGAGGTAGAAGAGACGGAATCCACGTTGGGGCTGATGAACAAGGATGAACGCGCCTATCAATTGCAAAGAGCGATGGATGAGCTTGATCCGGATGAAAGAGCCTTGTTGAATTTTTATTATTTTGAGGATCTGTCGGTTGAGGACATTGCTTCCATTACCTCGATGAGTGCCTCGAATGTAAAGGTAAAACTCTTTAGGATTCGTAAAAGGCTGTATGACAGATTACATGGGCTCTTAAGCGGAGAAGAGGTGTTTGCTCCCCAACCCATGACAGTCCCCATTTAGTAAGGAAATTGTTTGATTGGTGCTAAAAATGATGAAGCCATGAAAGAAAAAGAGTTATTGAAAGGATATTTCAAAGAGATGCCTGAGGCGAAAGTCTCTTCTGATTTTACAAAGCGGATGATGGATCAGATCCGACAAGAACCCGTCTATGTTCCAAAACCCTATGCCGACCTCATTGGGAGAAAAGGCTGGATAACCATTGGTTTGCTTTTGGTTGCCTTTGTTGTTTCCTTGATCCTGGCACGTTTTTGGTTCCCTGCGAATGATCCCTCTACTGCGGGGCAATTTGTTCAGCAGATCGATCTTTCCTTCGTGAACAAGGGAATAACGTTTCTATTGCAACTCCTCTCCAAGGTACCCTTGACGGTTGTGACCGGCATGTTGGCCTTCCTGGCATTGTTGCTTTTTGACCTTTTTCACTCCAAATTGCAGCACCATAGGGCATGATTAGTTTGCTTCTGTAACTAAAACAAGCAATTAGCATAGGAAAAAGCCTCTTTTTGGGTTCCAAAAAGAGGCTTTTTCGTTTGATCAATCGATTTGCTTTTTATTTTTGCAGAAAATAACCGAACATGCTAGATATCCTTTATAACCGTCGAAGTACCCGAAAATTCAGCGACAGGAAGATTGAGGAGGAGACCATCCATCAATTGATTAAGGCCGTCCTTCATTCCCCTTCTTCCAAAAACAGCCAGCCTTGGGAATTTATCGTAGTGGAAGATCCGGAACTCTTGTATCAATTGTCCCTTTCAAAACCGCATGGAGCCTGCCTGCTGAGGCATGCCCCGCTGGCAGTGGTTGTGGCAGGTGACCGCACCAAAAGTGATGTCTGGATAGAAGATTGCTCCATTGCCTCCATTTTTCTCCAATTGGCGGCTGAAGGATTGGGATTGGGTTCCTGTTGGGTTCAGATTCACAGACGTTACCATGATGATGATCAGACGGCACATGAGTTTATTGCCTCCCTTCTGAACATCCCATCCAATCTGGAGGTACTTTCGGTTGTGGGTATTGGGTACAAGGCTGCCGACAGGCCTCCGTTGTCCGAAAAAGAGATTGACTGGAACAAA
>JAJTBP010000102.1 GCA_021286825.1 Marinilabiliales bacterium
AATTTGTCTTTGTGAATTCCACCTCGTCCCATTTTGACGGCAATCCGCTCCTCAAAAAGGACATGGAAATTGCCTTGGCCGGTATATTCGGCAATCAGCAGGTTAAAGGTGTTCGTTCCCAGATCGATAACAGCACCTATGTTCTGTATGTCAGCCATTTGCCCAATTCTTTCCAGGAAACCTTTTTGCCATACATCAGGATTCCTGTTCGATAGATTTTACCAGCGCCCCACACCATGCCCACGAAAGTAGCAATGAGGGCCACCATGGAAAGCAACAATTGCCAGATCGGAACGCCAAAAGGTATGCGCGCCATCATCACCACCGGCGAGGTGAAAGGAATGATGCTAAACCAGAATGCAACCGGACCTTCCGGGTTCTTGATGGCACTCATCATGACGAGAATGGCCAAAATGATCGGGAGCATGATCGGCATCATGAACTGTTGCGCATCTTCCTGCGCATCCACGGCGGAGCCAACGGCTGCATACATGGAGCTGTATAGCAGGTATCCACCGATGAAAAAGAAGATGAAGCATCCAATGATCAACGGGAAGTTCACGGAACCCAACATGCCGATGATGTCTTGCATCTTATCCATTTCGGCAGGCATGTTGGCTTGCGTTTGAGCCATGATCTGCTGGGCGGTATCTGCATGGTGTGCACCGGGCATCAGTCCGCGTGCACCGGAGACGATCATAAAGCCGAGTACGATCCAAATGGAAAGCTGGGTTAGGCCAACGAGTGCAATGCCCACAATTTTTCCCATCATCAGTTCGAATGGTTTGACACTCGATATGATCACTTCGACGATCCGACTCTGTTTTTCTTCCATCACTCCTTGCATCACCATCTGGCCATAAAGCAGGATGAACATGTAAATGACGAAACCGAAGACATATCCCAGAATCATCCCGATCTCTGTCGAACTTTTCCTGGCTTCTCCGCTTTCACCCAATTTGATGGTATTGACGTTGATGTTGGTCTTGGTGGCTTTGATGCGCGCCTCGAGATCGGGAATGTTGGTCTCCTTGATGACGGCTGCCATCTTTTCCTTTTCGATGATGGATTTGATCTTGTTCTGTACCTGATTCTTGACATCAAACGGAATGTTGTTTGCCGATACCAATTGTACGGTGTTGGTATTCAGTAGATTTGGCTGAATTACCAACAGGGCATAATAAGGCGAATCTTTCAGATGATCTTTTAGTCCGTCATACGCTTCCTTCGTAATGAAGGTGTATTTTGTGTACTGATTGCTCTCCATCTGGCCAAGCAGCATGGTGGAGCCATCGTAGACCGCGATGTGTCGTTCCTTGGTGTCGTCCTGCGTCATGAAATAGGTAGGCAGGATCATCATGGCTGCCATGAGGGCAGGCATCAAAATGGTCATGATGATGAAGGATCTTTTCCTGACCCTTGTGGTGTATTCTCTCGTGAGAACTAATCCTATCTTGCTCATGGTGTGGAATTAAGAATTTTGTTTGACAACTTTGATGAAAACATCGTTCATGCTGGGGATCAATTCATTGAATGAAACGATCTCAACATGTTCGACCAGATCCCTGATCAGGGCACCGGAATTCCCTCCTTCCGAAAACTGTATCTTCAGGGTGTTGTTGCGGGCTTGTTCGGTATGCTCAAGAATGGCATACCTGGTGCCGATCTTGCCTTCGAGTGATTGGAAGTCTCCTTTGTACGCTACATCGAAGATATTCGATTTGTACTGTTCCCGGATGTTGAGCGTTGGTCCATCCAGAATTTTTTTGGATTTGTTGATCAGGGCGATGTGGTCGCAAAGTTCCTCTACCGATTCCATGTTGTGGGTTGAGAAGATGATGGTAGCTCCTTCTCGTTTGAGTCGGAGGATCTCATCCTTCAAAAGCTCTGCGTTGATAGGGTCGAAGCCGCTGAACGGTTCATCAAAGATCATCAGCTTTGGTTTATGAAGAACGGTACAAATGAATTGAACCTTTTGCTGCATCCCCTTGGAGAGTTCCATGACTTTCTTGTCCCACCAGGAGATGATTTCAAATTTCTCAAACCATATTTTGAGTTCCCGCATTGCCTCCCTTCTGGAAAGTCCTTTTAGCATGCCAAGATAGAGGGCTTGTTCCCCCACTTTCATCTTTTTATACAATCCCCTTTCCTCAGGCAGATAGCCAATGCGGTAAATGTCATCCGCCTTCATGGGTTTGCCGTTGAAGGTCAGGGTGCCGGTGTCTGGTGCAGTAATTTGGTTGATGATGCGGATCAAAGTGGTTTTGCCCGCTCCATTGGGTCCCAAAAGCCCAAAGACAGATCCCTCCTCCACCGAAATGGAGACGTCTGACAGGGCTTTAAAGTCGGAATAGGATTTGGAAACTTCGTGCGCCGAAAATAGTTCCATGCTTGCTAAAAGTTAGGGTTAATACCAAGAACGAAGATAACAATTAGTAAACAATATATCGGATCATTACATTTTGTCACGAAAAAAATCGGATTTCTGCCACAAGCAACCAAGCCCTTCACCGTGAATTCATCTAAAGAAAGAATGGTCGCAAAGGGGAACGTAGGATGCTGTTTTGCGATCCCAGGAAATAGAGAAAGATTTCTGGCTGCGTGCAAAAGGAAAAGCCTGACGGATTTGCTATCCCGTCAGGCCTTTTCGATTCGTTTTGCCTGTGAATGGTAGGCTATTTGTACTCTTCCCAGGATTTGATCTTGATGTCATCGATGTCCATCTTGCAGATGGCGTAGATGAAGGCACTGGCTACCCTGGCATTGGTGATCAACGGGATGTTGAAGTCGATCGCATTTCGCCGGATGCGGTATCCATTGGAAAGTTCCCTTTTGGTGTGGTCTTTCGGGATGTTGATGACCATGTCGATCTTTCTTTGCTTGATGAGATTCAGTGCATTGGGGGTCATCTCTTCTTCATCGGGCCAGTAAACCTGTTCGGTCTCCACTCCGTTTTCCTGGAAGAAGTGATGGGTTCCACCCGTGGCATAAATATGAAATCCCCTCTCCTTTAGCATTTTCGCGCTGGCAAGTAGTTCGATTTTGCCTCGAACCGGACCCGAGGAGATCAGGATGTTTTGCTTCGGGATCTTGTAACCGACAGAGAGCATCGACTTCAGCAAGGCTTCGTAAAAATTTTCGCCGATGCAGCCTACTTCGCCGGTGGATGCCATGTCGACACCCAATACCGGGTCGGCATTGAGCAATCGGTGGAAGGAGAACTGCGGGGCTTTCACACCCACGTAGTCGAGTTCGAAGAGGGATTTGTCGGGCTTCTCGAAAGGCACATCCAGCATGGCTTTCGTAGCGATCTCAATCAAATTGGTCTTAAGCACCTTGGAGACGAAAGGAAAGGAACGAGAGGCGCGAAGGTTGCACTCGATCACCTTGATGTCGTTGTCCTTGGCCAGGTACTGGATGTTGAAAGGTCCTGTGATGTCGAGGGCCTTTGCAATCTTTCGGGATATTTTCTTGATCCTCCGGATGGTCTCCACATAGAGTTTCTGTGGCGGAAAGACAATGGTGGCGTCTCCTGAATGCACACCGGCAAATTCCACATGTTCAGAGAGTGCATAGGCAACGATTTCCCCGTTCTTGGCTACGGCATCCACCTCGATCTCCTTGGCATTCTCGATGAATTCGGAGACTACGACGGGATGTTCCTTGGAGACATGGGCCGCCAGTTGCAGGAAATGTTCGAGCTGATCCCTGTTGGAAACCACATTCATAGCCGCTCCGGAAAGTACATAGGAGGGTCGGATCAACACCGGGAATCCCACTTCGTCCACAAATTTGAAGATCTCATCAATGGTGGTCAGCTGACTCCAGCGGGGTTGGTCAACGCTCAGTTCATCCAACATGGCTGAGAATTTCTTTCTGTCCTCGGCATTGTCAATTTTTTCGGCTGTCGTGCCCAGGATGGGAACATTCATGGCATGGAGCTTCATGGCCAGGTTATTCGGAATCTGGCCTCCCATGGAGAGCACCGTCCCTTTGGGTTCCTCAAGGTCGCAGATGTCCAGGACCCTTTCGAGTGACAGTTCATCGAAATAGAGCCTGTCACAGTTGTCATAGTCGGTGGAAACCGTCTCTGGATTGTAGTTGATCATGATGGCGCGCAATCCCTCTTTTCGAATGGTGTTGACGGCATTTACGGAACACCAGTCAAATTCGACGGAAGAACCGATCCTGTACGCACCCGATCCCAGAACGATGATCGATTGTCCATCGTGTTGGAAGGGCACATCGTGTTCACTTCCGTTGTAGGTCAGGTAGAGATAGTTGGTCTGCGCCGGATATTCACCTGCCAGGGTGTCAATTTGCTTTACATAGGGAAGGATCCCGATTTGTTTGCGGTAGGCACGCACTTTCAGACTCTCCACGCTGATGTCTGAAACGCCGGACTTCGTAACGATCCGGGCAATCTGGAAGTCTGAGAATCCCAGTTTCTTCGCTTCCAGAAGCAAATCAGCAGGTAGCTTCTCCAGCTGACTGTAGTCATGGAGCTGGTTGCGAAGATGGTAGATGTTTTCCAGACGTTGCAGGAACCACTTGTCGATTCTTGTGATTTCCCAGATTTTGTCGACGGAATATCCTTTGTGAAAGGCTTCAGCGATGGCAAAGATGCGTCTGTCGGTGGGATTGTTGAGTTCCAGGTCGATGTCCTCGATCTCCATATCTCCACGGTTACCCACGAAACCATGCATGCCGATCCCCGTCATACGGAGCCCTTTCTGGATGGCCTCCTCAAAATTTCTGCCGATGGCCATGATTTCACCCACCGATTTCATGCTGGATCCGAGGTTCTTGGAGACTCCCACGAATTTGCCAAGGTCCCAGCGCGGAATCTTGACCACACAATAGTCGAGAGCCGGTTCAAAACAGGCGGTGGTCTCTTTGGTGACGGAGTTTTTCAGTTCGTGCAGTCCATACCCGAGTCCGAGTTTGGCCGCTACAAAGGCCAGCGGATAGCCGGTTGCTTTGGATGCCAGTGCGGATGATCTGGACAAACGGGCATTTACCTCAATGACACGATAATCTTCGGAGTTGGGATCCAGTGCAAACTGGACATTGCACTCTCCGATGACCCCGATTCTTCGGATGATCTTGATGGAAAGGGCGCGCAGTTTGTGGTATTCATCATTTGAAAGAGTCTGGGAAGGTGCCACCACAATCGACTCGCCTGTATGGATGCCAAGCGGATCAAAGTTTTCCATATTACAGACTGTGATGCAGTTGTCATACTGGTCGCGGACCACCTCATATTCCACCTCTTTCCAGCCTTTGATCGATTCTTCCACCAGAATCTGTCCGGAGTAGGAGAAGGCACTGGAGGCCAGTTTGATCAGTTCGGCCTCGTTGGAACAGAACCCGGATCCTAGTCCGCCAAGCGTGTAGGCTGCGCGAATGATCAGCGGAAACCCAAGTTTTTCTGCGGCTTCACGGGCCTGGTCGAGGGTGGTGCAGGCAATGCTTTTTGGGGTTAGGACATCGATCTCATGCAGAATCCCTGCGAAAATCTCACGATCTTCCGTGTTGATGATCGATTGGACCGGGGTTCCGACTACTTTCAGATTGTATTTTTCGAGAATGCCCTGACGAAAGAGGTCTACTCCGCAGTTAAGCGCTGTCTGACCGCCAAACGCCAAAAGGATGCCATCCGGTTTCTCCTTGCGGATCACCTTCTCAACAAAATAGGCCGTGACAGGGAGAAAATAGATTTTATCGGCAATCTCATCCGAGGTCTGGATGGTTGCAATGTTGGGATTGATCAGGATGGTATAGACACCCTCTTCTTTCAAAGCCTTGAGTGCCTGGGACCCTGAGTAGTCAAACTCACCGGCTTCACCGATTTTAAGTGCTCCTGAACCCAGGACAATTACCTTTTTTATGGATGTATTCAGCATGATGATTGATTTGATGGATGTAATGTTTGTTCAGAAAAAATGCCTGTCGGCGGATCGCTGAACGGTTGTTTTCATCCTTTTGGGCAATGGGTAATGTTGTTGACAAAATCGTCGAAGAGAAATTCCGTATCCACGGGCCCTGAGGAGGCTTCCGGGTGGAACTGGGTGGAGAAGAAGGGTTTCGTCCGGTGCCGGATGCCCTCATTGGTCATGTCATTGACGTTGTAGAAGAGGGTATCCCAATCCGAAGGAATGGTCTCCGGATCAATGGCATACCCATGGTTTTGAGAAGTGATGAAACATCGATTGGTTCCTTTCATCAGGACTGGCTGGTTGTGGCTTCTGTGACCATATTTTAATTTGTAGGTGTTGCAACCGGCTGCCAGTCCCAGTAACTGATTGCCCAGGCAAATGCCCATGATGGGTTTGTCCTTTTGGATCGCCTGGCGGATGTGTTGTACCGTCACGTCGCACATGGTTGGATCGCCTGGTCCATTGGTCAGGAACAATCCATCGTAGTCGAGGGTGTTGAAGTCGAAATCCCATGGAACCCTCACCACCTTCACCCCCCTGCGGATGAGGCAACGGATGATGTTGTTCTTGACTCCACAATCGACCAACACCACCGTCTTTTCCCCATCGCCGTAAGTGGTGACCGAATCGGTACTGGTCAGGGCTACGAGGTTCTTCAGGTTGGGATCTTCCAGTTCGATGGGTTCTCCTTCAAATGCTATCTTACCCAACATGGAACCCTTTTCGCGAAGAATCTTCGTGAGGGCACGGGTGTCGATCCCGCAAATGCCGGGAATCTGTTGCGATTGCATCCAGTCGGCCAGGCTCCTGCCAGCATTCCAGTGGCTGTAACCGTAGGAATAATTGTCGATGACCAAAGCCGTAATGTGAATCTTGTCCGATTCAAAATGGCGATGCAGACCATCGGCTTTCGTTTCGACCGGTACTCCGTAATTGCCGATCATGGGATAGGTCGACACCAGAATTTGTCCGGTGTAGGAGGGATCAGTCAAACTCTCGGGATAACCTGTCATCGCGGTATAAAAGACGACTTCCCCGGCTACCGATTTCTCGTATCCGAATGATTTTCCATCAAATGTGGTGCCATCTTCGAGCACCAGTTTCACTTTTCGCATATCCATCTTTTCGTTTACTTTTCGATTCTTTTCACCCTGACGGGAAGACTTCAGGACCCTCACCGGTCACTAAGAAAACCTGTGGATTGAATGGTTGATTAATGATACGTAATTCGTGTCACTTGTTCCGTTTTCCATGCAACAGATTGTTCCTTCATCATTCAACCCCAGATCATAGCCACCTCCCTGTGCAAAAGAAAAAATGCGTTTCCACTACTTTATGATCAGCAGTAAAAACGCATCTCTTCGCGTTAACAAGGTCGATATTCCCGGATGTTGCCGCACGTCACAAAATTAGCCAATTTTCCTGCTTTTCCAAAGCGATCCGTCAAAAAATAATATTTATTCATAATTTCTTAATATACGAAAGTAAATACATAAAAAACGCCATTTTGTGGAATAAATATTCAAATATTCCGTATATTTGCCTTTTCAAATTGTATATGCAAAATTGTATTGATTTTGAAAAACAAGTCAGAAAGGTTTGAATTGATTCGGCAGATCATCAGCAATGAAGTGATTAGCAATCAGGATGAGCTGTTGATGAGGCTGTTGGAGGTTGGAATGGAAGTAACCCAGGCTACCTTGTCGCGCGATCTTAAGTCTCTTCAGGTGATCAAGGTGAGTGACGGCAAGGGCGGATATGCTTACAGGATGGCCAACCATGACATCATGCAGCCGCACCTGTCGGAACCGGGACCTGTCAGGCTGGCCTTGCTGGCTGACGGCGTTCTGGGAATCAATTTTTCCGGCAACCTGGGGGTGATGAAGACCTTGCCGGGTTTTGCCTCCAGCATCGCGTTGGCCATCGATGAGGCCTCGGTGAAGGAGATCCTGGGCACCATTGCAGGGGATGATACCATCCTGATCGTGGTGAAGGAGGGGGTTGGCAGGAGTGAGGTCATCCGAGCGCTGATTTCGGTCATGCCCAAATTGGAGCAAAAACTTTGAACAAATGGCCAGTTGGCCGATAGGGTAGCCGATTGGTTCGCTGGTTGTCTACCAGGAAAACAGATTGGGTTTAAAACAGAGCAAATGAATTTTTTAAGAAAGAAGAAGGAGGAGGAGAAGTCCGGCATTGTCGTCTTGGTAGCCGGAGAAGAACACCTCAGATATGTGAACGAGATCAACGATACCATCGAAAAGGCGTCGAAGGAGAGGGGTACCGGGATTGCCCGGCGGACGTTCGAATACATTGCCGAGAAAATATCACAAGGGAAGGCAATCATTGCCCTGGACGGGGATAAGTTTGCCGGCTTCTGTTACATTGAGTCCTGGAGCGATGAAAAATATGTGGCCAATTCCGGTTTGATCGTTCACTGGGATTATCGTGGGCATGGACTGGCTACACGTATCAAGCAAAAAGCCTTTGAGATTTCAAGAAAGAAATTCCCAAATGCGAAGTTATTTGGACTCACGACGGGTCTTGCCGTGATGAAAATCAATTCCGAACTGGGATACAGGCCCGTCACCTTTTCTGAACTTACCGATGATGAGCAGTTCTGGAAAGGGTGTCAGAGTTGTGTGAACTATGACATCTTGCTACGCACCAGGCATTCCAAGTGCCTATGCACCGGAATGCTTTTCGACCCTGCCTGGCAGAAGGAAAAGCGAAAAATGAACATGCCTTTTGAGATGTTCCAGGAATGGCTCGAAAAAAGGAAAAAAGAGAAGGAATAGGGATGCCGTAGGGGTTCCCATTTCCTGCTACAAAAATTTTAACAACAACACAATAGATCATATGATGAAAGAAAAAGTAGTGCTGGCATTCAGCGGAGGTTTGGATACCTCGTTTTGTGCCATCTATCTCTCCCAGGAGAAGGGACTCGAGGTCCACTCAGCGGTAGCCAATACCGGCGGCTTTTCGAAGGAAGAGCTGGACAACATAGAAAAGAAGGCCTATGATTTGGGTGTAAAATCGCACAAGGCGCTGGACATAACGGCCGATTATTACAACAAGGGAATCCGGTACATGGTTTATGGCAATGTACTCCGCAACAATACCTATCCAATCTCTGTTAGTTCGGAAAGAATTTTTCAGGCATTGGCGGTCATCGAATATGCCAAGAAGATCGGGGCCAAATATGTAGCCCATGGCAGCACCGGGGCCGGAAATGACCAGATTCGTTTTGACCTGGCCTTCGAGGTGCTGGCACCTGAGATCAGGATTCTGACGCCCACACGAGACCTGGCGCTGAGTCGGGATGAAGAGATTGCCTATCTCCGCGATCATGGTGTGCAGGACAACTTTGAAAAGATGGCCTATTCGATCAATCAGGGTCTTTGGGGTACCAGCATTGGTGGCAGAGAGACTTTGACAAGCAATCAGACACTGCCGGAGAGTGCTTTCCCGACGCATCTGAGTAAGGAAGGGGAGGAGATTCTGACCCTTGAATTTCTGAAAGGACAGCTGAAGTCGGTGAATGGCAAGACGCATCACAGCACCATTGATGCCATCCGTGAGGTGGAAAGGATTGGCTCAGCCTGGGCCATCGGCCGGGACATTCACGTAGGAGATACCATCATTGGCATCAAGGGACGAGTCGGTTTCGAAGCGGCAGCGCCGATGCTCATCATCAAGGCCCATCATCTGCTGGAAAAACATACCCTGACGAAATGGCAACAATATTGGAAAGAGCAGTTGAGCAACTGGTATGGAATGTTTCTTCATGAAGCACAGTACCTGGAGCCGGTCATGCGGGATATGGAGAAGTTTCTCGAGAGCAGCCAGGAGAATGTGACCGGAAAAGTCATCATCAAATTGTTGCCTTACACATTCCAGTTGGTTGGCATTGAGTCGGAACATGATCTGATGAACAGCAGCTTCGGTCAGTACGGCGAAATGAACAAGGGCTGGACAGCCGAAGATGCCAAAGGGTACACAAAGATTCTGGGCAATCAGCTTAAAATATTCTATTCCGTCAACAACAAATAGGGATTGGCCTGACTTCCATCCCGGGAATGAACCCTATGGTTACCAAGCAGGCCCTGCGATCCGCGGTAGCGGAAAAGTGAGACTGCATCAACTGATAAAACAAGTACAATGTCCGGAAAACAAAAAATTCGAGTTGGAATTGTGGGTGGCGCAGGATATACTGCCGGTGAGTTGATCCGAATCCTGTTGCACCACCCCAAGGCTGAGATCCGATGCATTCACAGCGGCAGCCATGAGGGCCAGCCGGTTGTATCGGTTCACAAGGATCTGATCGGTGAGACGGCCCTGCGCTTCTCATCTTTGGACCCGGCGGCCGTGGATGTGGTCTTTCTCTGTTCGGGACATGGCAAATCGGCCGAATTTCTTGCCCAGGCCGGATTGCCGGCTGAGGTAAAAGTGATCGACCTCAGCCATGATTTCCGGTTGAAACGGGCAGGAAATGATTTTGTTTACGGTCTGCCTGAACTGAACAGAAAAGAGATTGTCACGGCTACAAAAATTGCCAATCCAGGTTGTTTTGCCACCGGCATACAGTTGGCGTTGCTGCCTTTGGCGGCAGCCGGATTGCTTAAGGATGACCTGCATGTGAATGCCATCACCGGATCGACGGGGGCAGGTCAATCGCCTACGGTTACATCCCATTTCAGTTGGAGAGAGGGCAATCTTTCTGTTTACAAGGCATTTGAACACCAACACCTGGGTGAAATCCTGCAGAGCCTGAAACAGGCACAACCGGATTTCGACAAGGAACTGCTGTTCATTCCGGTGCGTGGGAACCTGACGCGTGGCATCTTTACCATGGCCTATACCCGTTTTGAGGGGAACCTGGCCGATGCCTGTCAATTGTTCGAAAATTATTACAAGGGTGATCCTTTTGTCTTCCTCACCGATGAGAATCCGGACCTGAAGCAGGTGGTCAACACCAACAAGTGCATCCTTTATCTGGAGAAACACGGGGATCGGCTGATGATCCTTTCCTGCATCGACAACCTGTTGAAAGGTGCATCGGGTCAGGCGGTGCAGAACATGAATCTGATGTTCGGATGTGAAGAGACTGCCGGACTGGCCCTGAAACCGATCGCATTTTAATGTAACGAGGGAGGAGAGGTAACTGCACGACGTGGCATGCGCTGCTCCCATAAATAGCTAGCAAGTGAACTTATTTGATGTA
>JAJTBP010000465.1 GCA_021286825.1 Marinilabiliales bacterium
TGATGGTGGCGGGAGATCATTTTGAACAGATGAAGGATATTTATTGTATGACCACTTTTTACGATCCCCAAACGGATCTGTTGTGGGTGGGGACCAAGGGGCAGGCCATTGTCTATGATCAAAACAGAAAAAAGGTTCAGGTCATCCAGGAGCGGCAAGGACTGAACGTGGGAAACAATGTGCTGACCATTGGCAAAGATGCCCAGGGCTATTTCTGGCTGGGAGGTGGGAAACAGGTGGCTCGCTACGACCCCAGGCGGGATCATCTCAGAAATTATAGCCTCAGCGGACATCTATCGGGATGCTACGCACAATGCACAGATTACAAAGGCACCACTTGGTTCGGAAGCCGTGGCGGTCTCTTTTGGTACGATGCAAAGTCCGATTCAATCCTTCAACTGAAACGGGAGGAGCTATCCGACGATGTTGTAGCAGTCGCAAGCATTGACAGTACCTGGCTTGTCGTTAGTCAGCCTTATGGTATTTATTTGATGGATTTGAAAAAGTATTACCGATCGGGGGAAACCGATTTACACCTCTACAATGAGAAAAATGGATTTACCGGTGTTGAACCCAATCAGGATGGTATGTATCTCGATTCCAACAACGAATTGTGGATCACCACCAGCACGGAACTTGTCCGGTTTACTCCCCAAAAATTGAATGTCTCTCAGAATTCATTGTCTGTCAGGATCGCAAAATGCAATGGCGAAAGAATCCCCTTTGGTGCCAGTCAGGTCCGTTTGCCCCGGAACCAGAATTCCACCGTGCTGACCTTTGATGCCATTGCTTTCAACCGACCAAATCCGGTGCAGTATGCCTGGAAGAAGTCGACCGATTCCATTTGGTCTCCCTGGCAGGAGGAAAATTATGCCATCATCTCGCAATTGAAGGATGGCAAAACGGGAATTGAGGTCCGGGCCCGCATCGTCGGACTGCCTCTTGGAAATTTGGCGGGGACCAGGATGGATGTCCTGGTCAGTATGGCGCTCTACAGACAAGCATGGTTCTTTCCCACCTTGCTTTCGATTGTCACGCTGCTCGTAATCGTAACCCTGGTTTTACTGATCAAGACCTTTTCAAGCATGGTGCGGATCGGCAAGCAGGCCAAGATGTTTCAACTGCAGGCGATTCTATCCCAGTTGAATCCGCATTTTATTTTTAACGTTCTGGCAGCCCTTCAGTCGGTGATCCTCTCCGCAAACCTTCAAAAGGCCAATGAATATCTGGTCAAGATGTCTGGTCTGATCCGCGGATTCTTGGATGCATCGATTTCGGCAGGATTCTCAAGAACCAAGAACATCCGGGAGACGGAACTACCCCTGAGCAAGGAATTGGAGATTTTGGATCACTTCATTCAATTTCAACAGTTGATCTATCCGGATCGGTTCACATATGAATTGATCATGGATTCAGCCATTTCTCCCGAAAAATTGACCGTTCCACCCATGCTGATCCAGCCCTTTGTTGAGAATTCCATCAAGCATGGATTGCTACAGAAAGGGAACATGGGAAAACTGACGGTCCATATCTATCTGGATGAAAAGCGGACGCTGGTTGTTGACATAGCCGATGATGGGATTGGGATTGAGAAAGCCGAAGCACTGATGAGACAATCCCACCTTCTGTATACTT
>JAJTBP010000103.1 GCA_021286825.1 Marinilabiliales bacterium
CCACCCGTGATGAGCAGAAGGAGATGGCCCGCGAACTGGATCGGCAGAAAAAACTGGCGGATCCGGAATTCAAGGGTGCCTTTCATGAGAAAAAACCCAGGGTCAGGAAAAGTCCATTTGCCTTCAATCCCAAAAGCAAGGAGATCAGACCCTATCGCAACAGCAGGAAATGGTAAAAGCGGATCGCTGCTGATCCATCTGCTTCCTGCGCAACTTACGGCGCAAGCCGGGTAACGCTCCAGCCCTTCTCTTCCTTGATGAACAGGACCCTGTCGTGAAGACGGTTGGGTCTGCCCTGCCAGAACTCTATCCGTTCGGGAGCCACAAAATATCCTCCCCATCCCTCCGGACGGGTCAGTTTTTCACCGGCAGCAGATGTTGAGCGGCTCTGCCAGAGGGCCTCCAGTGTTTCCCTGTCTTTTACCGGCTGACTCTGCGGTGAGACGATGGCGCTAATCTGGCTGTCGTAGGGGCGCTCGCCGAAGTATCGGTCCGAGACCTCTTTTGGGGAGAACACGGCTTTTCCTTCGATCCGGACCTCCCGTTCCATTTCCGGCCAAAAAAAGAGCAGGGCCACCTTGCTGTTGTGCTCGATCTCCCGCCCCTTCCGGCTGTGGTAATTGGTAAAGAAATGAAACCCTTCCCGTGTGAAAAGCTTCAGCAACACAACCCTCGACGAAGGCTGTAGATCGGTTGATACGGTACTCAGGGTCATGGCTGTCGGTTCATTGACCTTGGAGCCAATGGCCTCCTCCATCCACTTTTCAAACAAGGGAAAGGGATCGCGATAGGATTTTTCGCTCAGCGTGGCTTTGGAGTAGTTCTTTCTTATTTCGGAGAGGTTCATATGCTTGTTGGATAAGGGAACCCGCTCAAAGTTTGAGATCGGGTTGTTTTTCCTCTCTTTTTACGTCGCCCAACGGTGCCGGTTACGCAAAAGCTAAGATTCACCTGCTTTGTTGGGGGTAAAATATTCTTAATTTTGCAAATGAACCCATCATAATTATCGACTAATGTTTGCACAGGATCCCCCCCAACAACCTTCTGACCCCAGGAAAAATGCCCTCGTTATCATCCTTGCCGTATTGCTGGTAGCCGTCGTTGTACTCCTCTTCTGGCAGCGGAGCGAACACAATGAAATTACGACCCAGCTCAAGCAGGAGAAGGCCTCCATCGAAAATGAACTCAACAACATGGTGTTGGGATACGATACCATGAAACGCAAAAATGCAACGTTGACGACCCAATACGAAGGAGCCCAGGCCAAGGTGAAGGAGTTGCTGGAGGAGGTCGAGCAGGTGAAAAGCACCAGCTTCAAACAGATTTCCAAATACCGTGCCGAGATGACCACCCTACGGAACATCATGCGTGACTATGTGGTGCAGATCGACAGTCTGAACCGTAAGAACCAGCGGTTGATGGACGAGAACAACAATGTCAAGCAGGAGTATTCGCAGATCAAAAGCCAAAACCAGTCTCTCGAACAGGAAAAGAAAAAGCTGGAACAGACCGTAACCATCGCCGCTACCCTCGAGGCCATCAACCTCAAGGCAGCCGGCATCAACAAAAAAGGGAAAGAACAGAGCAAGGCCTCGAAAGTAGAAAGCATTAAGGTCGATTTTACCCTGGCCAAAAATATGACTGCCAAACGAGGAGCCAAAAACATTTACATCCGGATTCAAAGGCCCGACCAGTTGTTGCTTACAAAATCCGACAAGGACCTCTTCAAGTTCGAAGGACTGAAAATTCCATTCTCCGCCGTCCGGGAGATCGAATACGAAGGCTTGGAACTGCCGGTGAGCATCTACTGGGACAATGCAGGGCAGTCGCCTCTGATCCCCGGCAGGTACACCATCGATGTTTTTGCTGACGGTAACAACATTGGTACGGCCAGCCTCGATATCCGTTAACGGCAGGATACCCTCTGGCAACGACCCGAATGGGGGAGTTTCCCGAACAGATTTGGTTCCAACTTACCCGATTTTCCCGAAGAGACATCATGTATCAGCTGACAGCACTCACCGCCTATCTGGAGAATACCTATGCCGGCCATCTGTTGGATGTGGCTACCGGAGAAGGTGATTTTCTGCGACTGGTGCTGGATGCCGTGGCCTCATTCGATTCTGCTACCGGTTTAATCGGATCCAAGGAACATCTGCAGGAGGTCCGTAACAAACTTTTTCCGCACAAGGTGGATCTGGTCCCCGGCCATGTCAGGAAACTGCCATTCGAAGACAACTATTTCGATTTTGTCATGGCCGCCAACACCTTGCACCGATTCGACAATCCTGTCAAATCCCTGCAATCCATGATGCGGGTATTGGTCTCGGGCGGACGTATCATGGTACACGAGACCATCGCAGACGGCCTCAATCCGGCACAGCAGGCCTATCAGGACTACCACAACCTGAAGGCTGATATCGAAACGGCCAAGGGCAATCTTCATCGGTACAACTATCTGCAGGAAGAGATCCATCTCATACTGGCTGATGCCGGCATCGAAGTGGAAAGGGCCATGCTGGCAGCCGATGAACCCCCGCTGCTCAATTCACGCGAAAAGATCTGGCAGTTCTCCCAACGGATCGACGACCTGGTCTCCCTGGCGGGGGATCTGCCTCAAAGGAACAGTTACGAAGCCAGGAGCTGGGATCTGAAGGAAAAAATCCGTGCTGTTGGTTTTCAGCGCCCCCCACAGCTTACCTTGATCGCATACAAAGCCTGATCATTTGAAGTTTTTAATGGTTCTAAATTGGGGAGCGTGGCCCGTTCCTGCCGGATTAATTTCCTAATTTTGGGTGCTTATCCCGCGGATATCAAGCTTTTTGCATCAACACAACTGCCCTGAAATGTCTATGAAATCGAAAAAAAAATGGATCGGGATGCTGCTTGCGGGCATCCTGATGGGTTGCCTCCTCTTTTGGGGAGGCGGTCAGGTCATGACCTATACCTCAACGGATACCTATTGTGCTTCTTGTCACATCCACCCGCACGCCGAGGACTCCTGGAAAAAGTCGGCCCACTTTTACAACAAAAGCGGTGTGAAGGTCCATTGTGTTGAATGCCACCTTCCCCCGGCAGGAACCATGAAATACCTGGTGGCCAAGACCAGAACCGGTCTGCACGACCTCTATGCCTATCACTTCAAGGATTCTGCCTCCTTCAAATGGGCCTCCAAAAGGGAATTGGAACATGCGGTGACCATCGTTTACAACGAATCCTGTATCAAATGCCATCAGACCCTCTTCTCCAAAGGCCTCTCAGCCGAGGGGGGAACCGCCCATCTCTACTATGAGAACAATGCGGAAAAACTCAACCTGAAATGCATCAACTGCCACCTCGATGTGGGACACTACAATCCGAACTACAAGCACCAAAAGATGCAGGGACTGCCGGTAGCCACAACGGCAAAGGAACTTTTCACAGAACCGACACCGGTAACATCTTTCAGCTCCTTTACTGAGAAGGTGCCCCATACCGCCATCTCTTTCCATATGGTTGCCATCAAAGGCGGCACCTTTAAAATGGGAAGTGAAGAATCGGAACCCTTTCGGAACAAAGACGAAGGTCCCGTCAGATCGGTGACGGTCAGCCCGTTCTTCATGGGCGAGTTGGAAGTCACCTGGGATGAATACTGGGCCTTCTATGCCTCTACCATGTCGGAGGGAAGACTCGATCCAGTGAAGGTAATGGAGAAAAACGCATCCAACCCGGATGCCATCAGCGGACCAACCCCTCCTTTCGGCATCCCCGATCAGGGATGGGGCAGTGGTTCCAGACCAGCCATCACCATGACACATTATGCAGCCCAGACTTACTGTCAATGGCTCTCCAAGGTGACCGGCAAGAAATACAGGCTTCCTACCGAGGCAGAATGGGAATACGCCTGCCGTGGAGGCAGTGAGACACCCTATTTTTTCCCAGGCGATCCCAAGCGATTTGTCAACCAGGGACTACGAAGCAGGATTTTTGGTGTCGACACCACCAAGATCAACAGTTATGCCGTCTATGCACTCAACTCCTCGGGTAAAACCCAGGAACCCTCTTTCGTAAAAGCCAACCCGTTCGGACTGAAGAACATGGCAGGCAACGTATTGGAATATTGCTCCGACTGGTACAGTGCGGATGCCTATAAGTCCACTCCCGCCACCGTCACCGATCCGAAGGGACCAGAATCGGGAGAAGAACATGTGGTAAGAGGTGGAAATTACATCTCCGATGCCGGAGCACTTCGCTCTGCGGCACGTGATCATACACAGAGCGTCAACTGGCTCAAAACCGATCCCCAGCAGCCCAAAAGCATCTGGTGGTTCTCCGACATCAAAGGGGTGGGCTTCCGCGTCGTGTGTGAAGCGGGCAATCTGAAATAGAAGCCTTCCATCAGAACATTTCCGGTCCGGGAATCGTCCGAGCAGATCGGTTGGTTCCCGGATCCTATTTTACAGCATATTCCACACAAGGAATGGCCCAATAAATTGGAGATGGTGAATACATGTTATATATTTGAAGACGAATCGTCCGGATCACCTTCTCTGTCGTAGAGAGCGACCGGATGTCCCGAAAAGACAACTATCAGATAACTGACAATCGCCCCCTTCGACCGTGGAGATTGCCTTATTAATTCCTTACCATTACAAACTAACATCATGAGCAAAAATTCCGTTAACAGAAGAGACTTTTTCAGAAGTGCGGCCGTTGTCGGTGCAGCCGGAACACTCGGAGCCGGAACGATCCTGAACTCCTGCGGAGGCCCAAAGGAACCGGTCTTAGTACCGCTTGCCAGTCTGGCCAATGCCTACATTCCTGAACTTACTGATTATGCAAACGATGGCAAACCACTGAAGGCCGGCTTGATCGGTTGCGGAGGCAGGGCTACGGGTGCAGCTGTTAACTTCCTGAGCGCCGGACCAAACCTACAAATCGTTGCCCTGGGAGACCTATTCATGGATCGTATCGATGGATGTCGCAAAACCCTTCGGGAAAAGTTCAAAATGGAAGTACCGGACGACAAATGTTTTACGGGATTTGACAATTACAAAAAGGTTCTCGCTTCCGATATTGACCTGGTCATCATCGCTACACCACCGGCATTCCGTCCGACTCATTTCGAGGCGGCTGTTGAGGCCGGTAAACATGTCTTCATGGAAAAGCCTGTCTGCGTTGACGGACCGGGGGCCCGCTCCATCATGGCCACAGCCAAAAAGGCCGAATCACAAGGTCTGGTAGTCGTTACAGGAACCCAACGTCACCACCAGCGAAAATATGTTGAGTCTTTCCAGCAGATCCAAAAAGGATTGATCGGAGAGATCGTCTCCGGTTGTGTGTACTGGAACCAGTCGATGCTTTGGTACAGGAACCGCGAGAACGGTTGGAGCGATATGGAATGGATGGTTCGCGACTGGGTCAACTGGAAATGGCTCTCCGGCGATCACATTGTGGAACAGCATGTACACAACCTCGACGTGTTCAACTGGTTTACCGGTAAAAAGCCGGTGAAGGCAGTCGGTTTTGGTGCCCGTCAGAGAAGATTGACAGGCGACCAATACGACATGTTCAGCATCGATTATGAATACGAAGGGGGAATTCACCTCCACAGCATGTGCCGCCAGATCGACGGATGCGCCAACAACGTATCCGAATTTATCCAGGGAACAAAGGGATCCTGGACCAGCGCCGGTGCCGAAAACAACCACGAAATCCGTGACCTCAGCGGTAACATCATCTGGAAAACCGATGTTGCCAAGGAAAAGGCTGAACACAAACAGACCGATCCCTATACACTGGAGCATGTCGACTTCATCAACCACATCCGTGCCGGCAAACCGCTCAACCAAGCCGTTGAAACAGCCATCTCCTGTATCACCGCCATGATGGGCCGTGAATCAGCCTATACCGGGAAAGCCGTTACCTATGACGAAGTCTACAACTCAGCCGTTAACTTCATCCCGGAAAAACTCGAACTGGGTGCCTACGACATGAAGGCCTACGCCGTTCCTGTTCCCGGCAAACCGAAAGAAGAAAAGTAAGGAGATCTTTTCCCAACGAAAGAACAAAACCCGGCCATGCATACATGAGCCGGGTTTTTTGCATGGAGCAGAGAGCAGAGAGCATGGAGCATGGAGCATGGGGCATGGAGCATGGAGCATGGGGCATGGAGCATGGAGCATGGAGCATGGGGCATGGAAACCGGAGACCGGAGACCGGAAACCGGAAGCAGGGAATAGGAATACTTGGCAGTAGCTTCAATCCCTTCATTGCCCGGGGCATAGGGCATGGAGCATGGAGCATGGGGCATGGAAACCGGAAACCGGAAGCAGGGAACAGTCATATTGTCAGTAGTTTCAATCCCCTCAATCCCTTCAATCCCCTCAATCCCTTCACTCCCTTCAATCCCCTCACTCCCCTCACTCCCCTCAATCCCTTCATCGTATCTCAAAATGGACGGGATCATGATAGTTCCGATAGCTACCTCCCCACAACAGGTTGTATTTGGTCGAGATGCGGACGACACCACTGTTTTGCCAATCGCGTCGCGAATTGAACTTCTTCAACCAGATCCTGTGCAGCCAGTTGTTCTTGTATAGATTGATGTCAATGGCCCGGCCCTTTACATGCCGGCTCTTGTCGACTGAGGCATTCTTGGCATTCTCCTTGAGCAACTCCCGCTGCTTCTCCTTCGAACGCAATCCGCTGATGATCTCAACACTCCAGTCGGTCTGCGCTTCAATGTCATCGATGAACTTGCTGAAAACCCTGTAGCTGTTGGCATCTACATCCTCGATTTCACTTAGTTTCTGCCAGTTGTTGATTTTGACTTTCACCCAAAGACCTACCCCAATCAACAACCACAACACAAATGCAGTTGCCGCAATCCCTATGGCTAGTTTCAATCGCTTCATCAGGTTAAGTCGCTCTTTCAGTGAAATGATCAGATGCCCAAAAATAGGAAACCATTTTCATTCTATCTGCCAAAAATGCGTCGTCTCATCAGATTTTATGAACAGCCACCTTCCGGTGGATCGCTTACCTCCTGCCTTTCATAATTTTGGCCATTTGACCTTTTGAATTGCATCATCCATCACATCTTTTTTCTACCTTTAATCCCAACGTTTAACTCAAATCCAAATCTATGAATAGAAAATTGAGAATGGGGATGGTCGGAGGAGGCACCGATGCCTTTATCGGCGCAATCCACCGTCTGGCCGCTCTGATGGATAACCAAATCGAACTTGTCTGCGGATGTTTCAGCGTCAACCCGGAAATTTCGCTCAGCTCTGGGCTCTCCTACTATCTTCCCGAAAGTCGGGTCTATGCCACCTACAATGAGATGTTTGCGAAAGAGGTGCTGCTGCCGGAAGGGGAAAGGATGGATTTTGTCACCATCGTAACCCCCAACTTCGCCCACTTTGAACCAGCCATGATGGCCTTGGATAACGGTTTCCACGTGGTGGTCGACAAACCCATCACCTTTACCCTCGACGAAGCCCTGAAACTAAAAGAAAAGATCAATGCCACAGGCCTCACCCTGGCCCTGACCCATACCTACTCCGGCTATCCTGCTGTCAAAGAGGCCAAGACAAGGGTAAGTCGTGGTGATTTTGGCAAGATTCGTAAGGTCTATGTCGAATATCCCCAGGGATGGCTCTCTACCAAACAAGAGGATGCCGGCAATGCCCAGGCTTCCTGGCGCACCGATCCCAAGCGATCCGGCAAAGCCGGTTGTATGGGTGACATTGGGACCCATGCCCATCATCTCGCCGAATACATCACCGGACTAAAAACCGTTGAACTCTGCGCCGAACTGAATGTCTTCGTCCCCGGTCGGATGCTGGACGATGACGGTGCTGCCCTGCTGCGTTTCGAAAACGGTGCCAAAGGGGTCCTGATGGCCACCCAGATCGCCGCCGGTGAAGAAAATTCCCTCAAGATCCGGGTCTATGGCGAAAAGGGCGGACTGGAATGGCACCAACACGAGCCCAATACCCTGCTGGTCAAATGGAGCGACAAGCCCACCGAAATCGTTCGGGTCGGCAATGGATACATGGGCGACATCGCCAAACACAACACCCGCACACCGGGTGGCCATCCGGAAGGTTACCTCGAGGCATTTGCCAACATCTACCGCAATTTCTCACTGGTGGTCAGAGCCGGCATGAATGGCCAGACTCCCAAAGCCGAATGGCTCGACTTCCCGACAGTCGAAGATGGCATCCGCGGGATGCAATTCATCGACGCCGTCGTCAAAGCCGGCTACGACGACACCACCAAATGGGTTAAATTCTAAATTGATCAAGAGGTACGCAAAGCACCATGCCGGTGGCAATGAGGGGATTGAAGGGAATGAAGGGAATGAAGGGAATGAAGGGATTGAAGGGATTGAAGGGATTGAAACTACCACCAATATTCCTGTTTCCTTCTTCCGGTCTCCATGCCCCATGCCCCATGCCCCATGCTCCATGCTCCATGCCCCATGCCCCATGCCCCATGCCCTTTGCTTGCCTCTCAAACCTTTAAACAAATCGCACCATGAAGCGTCCCGTAACTCTGTTCACCGGCCAATGGGCCGACCTCACCCTGGAAGAGGTTTGCAAAAAAGCGGTCTCCTTCGGATATGATGGCCTCGAGCTGGCCTGCTGGGGTGACCACATCGAAGTTGACAAGGCCGACCAAGCCTATTGCGATGCCAAACTGGCGTTGCTGAAGAAATACAACCTGAAGCTGTTCAGCATATCCACCCACCTGGTGGGACAGGCCGTCTGCGACAACCCCGACAGCCGCCACAAGGGCATGCTTCCCGAATACATCTGGGGTGACGGCGATCCGGAAGGCATCCGCCAACGGGCGGCAGCCGAGATCATCAAAACGGGTGAAGTGGCCAAAAGGCTGGGATTGAAGGTGGTCAACGGCTTCACCGGCAGTTCCATCTGGCATCTCAACTACTCCTTTCCTGCCGTCTCCCAGGAGATGATCCAAGCCGGATACGACGATTTCGCCAAACGATGGCTCCCCATCCTGGATGCCTACCAAAAGATGGGCGTCCGTTATGCGCTGGAGGTGCATCCGACCGAGATCGCCTTCGACATCGAGACGGCCAGACGCGCCTTGCTGGCCATCGGCAATCATCCCGCCTTCGGCTTCAATTTCGATCCCAGCCATTTTGGCTACCAGGGGGTCGACTACACCAAGTTCATCTATGTCTTCGCCGAGCGGATCTTCCACGTACACATGAAGGATGTGGGCTGGAACGAATACCCCGGAACTTCGGGCGTCTTCGGCGGGCACCTCGAATTTGGCGACAACCGTAGGTTCTGGAACTTCCGCAGCGTCGGCAGGGGCAGAATCAATTTCGAGAACATCATCCGGGCACTCAACGACATCGGCTACCACGGCCCGCTCTCCGTCGAATGGGAAGACAGCGGCATGGACCGCGAGATGGGTGCCGCCGAATCCTGCGCCTTCGTCAAACGGATCGATTTCTCCCCAAGCAACGTCGCCTTCGATGCGGCATTCTCGAAGGAGTAATACCCGCTCAAACAAGAGAAGGTCCCGGTCATCATCCGGGACTTTTTCTTTTCTGAGCATCCCCATCCTTCGCCCTTTACTTTTGGCTCCCCCTACAGCGCTGCACCCGATCTGTCTGCCTCAACCCATTGAAGTATAACAACGGGGGATCGGTGGGCAGCCGTGTTGTCTTCTGCAATGATTTATTAATCAGGGTTGGAAATAGAGGAAAGATCAGCTTCAAATGGAATAGGGATTGGATTTGGGATTGCAGAAACCTTTGTATCTTCGACTGTGCGAAAATGAAGCCGGAATGGGTTCTTCCAACGGATGTTGGTCGACCGATCCTCGGCGCAAGCCTATTCAAAACAGTTGAATCATAACCCCTATGCTTTACAGAAGATTCGGAAAAACCAACGAACAGGTCTCCCTGCTGGGATTCGGCTGCATGCGCCTGCCGCTGCATCCGGGTGGAGTCTATGCCAACATCGACGTCGAAGCCTCCTCCCGATTGATCCGCTACGCCATCGACGAGGGGGTCAACTACATCGACACCGCCTATCCCTATCATGGCACCGGGATGAGCTCCGCCGGTCAGAGTGAGCCGGTAGTCGGTCGGATCCTTCGTGACGGTTATCGTGAGAAGGTGAAGCTGGCCACCAAGTTGCCCAGTTGGCTGGTGCAGACGCGAAAGGATATGGACAAATTCCTCGACGAGCAACTCCGGCGACTGGAGACCGACCACATCGATTTTTACCTGGTGCATGCCCTGAACAAATCCCTCTGGGCTAACGTGAAAAGGCTCGGTATTGCCGACTTTCTGGAAAATGCCATCGGGGATGGCCGGATCAGATATGCCGGATTTAGCTACCACGATGAGCCCGAAAACTTCCAAGCCATCGTCGACGGGTTCGATTGGTCCTTCTGCCAGATTCAGTACAACTACATGGACGAGGAATTCCAGGCAGGTCGCAAAGGACTGGAATATGCTGGTCAGAAGGATTTGGGGATTACCATCATGGAACCATTGCGGGGCGGCAAGCTGGCCCAGGACCTACCCGAGTCGGTCCAGGCTGCCTTCCACAAGGCAGAGCGGCAACGAAAACCCGCCGACTGGGCCCTGAGCTGGATCTGGAACCACCCGGAAACCTCGGTCCTGATCAGTGGCATGAACAGCATGGAGCAGGTGAAGGAGAACATCCAATCGGCCTGCGACGCCACTCCGGACTCCTTCACCGCGGCCGATGAGGAGGTCATCGGAAGGGTCAAGAGCCTCTACCGGCAGCGGATCAAGGTCGACTGCACCGCTTGCGGCTACTGCATGCCCTGTCCCTCCGGCGTCGACATCCCCGGATGCTTCGGCTATTTCAACAACCTTCACATGTATGGGAAAGAGGACAACTACCGCTTCCTGAAACCCGGCGAGCGAGCCTCGGCCTGCACCGAATGCGGCGCGTGCGAGGAGCATTGTCCACAATGCCTGCCCATTCCGGAGTTGCTAAAGGAGGTCCGCTCCGTTTTCGAACCCGCGTAGCGAAAGGAAACTATTATCTCGGGGGATCGGCAGGCAGCCTTTGCTGGCTCCGA
>JAJTBP010000104.1 GCA_021286825.1 Marinilabiliales bacterium
AATGCATCAACTACGCACTGGACAACAACATTCAGATTAAACAAAGTCAGCTGAACACCCAATACCAACAGAACAATCTGGTGGGTGCAAAGAACGCCCGGCTTCCCAATCTTTCCGGCCAGGTATCGCAGAATCAAAACTATGGTAGGTCATTGACTTATGACAACACCTATAAGAATGTGAACTCTGCCCAGACGGATTTTGGTTTGGGGACGCAGGTTACCCTTTATGCAGGCAACCAGATGAACAATTCCATCAAAAAGACCGAATTGGACCTCAAGGCAAGTTTTGAAGATCTTTCCAAGGCAAAGGATGATTTGTCATTGAATATTGCCTCCACCTTTCTGGAGATTCTATTTGCCAAGGAGTTGGTAAAAGTTTCGGAAGACCAGATTGCCATTACCCAGCAACAACTAAAACAATCTCAGGAAAAGGTCAATGCCGGTAGTCTCGCCAGCGGAGCGCTTCTGGAAATTGAAGCGCAACAGGCGAGGGAAGAGGTGAATCTTGTGGATGCAAGGAACCAATTGCAGCTGGCTAAACTGCGACTTGCCCAGATGCTTGAGATCCCTTTCTCCGACCAGTTTGATGTACAGATACCGCTCCTGCCGGAAGTCAACGCCCAGGCATCCGTGAGTTCCTCTCAGGATATCTACATGACGGCTTTGAAACAGAGACCGGAGATCAGGGGTGCAGAATACAAGTTGAAAAGTACAGAGTACCAGCTCAAATTGGCTCAGGGACAGTTCTATCCGACGTTGGCATTCTTTGCAAATTATTACAACCTCTACAACAACAAGTACAGCGACATGCAGGGAGCCAAGATTGCCTTTGCCGATCAGTTGAAGAACAACCAGCGCAAAGGCTTGGGAATGCAACTGAACATCCCTATTTTCAGTCGCTTTCAAAACAAAATGCATTTGGACAATGCACGAATTCAGGTAGAAAATACCAAGCTTACGCTGGAAAGTACCAAAAAAGTGTTGAGGCAAGATATTGAGACAGCACAGACAACGGCCATTGCCTCTTTCAACCGGTTCAAATCTTCCCAGAAAGCGGTGGTCTCCATGCAGGAATCCTTCAGATATTCTGAGGAGAAATTCAATGTTGGTCTGGTCAATGCAGTAGACTACAATACTTCCAAGACGAATCTTGTCAAAGCCTCTTCCGACCTGTTGAAAGCCAAGTACGAATTCATTTTCCGCTCGAAGATTCTTGACTTTTACAAGGGAATTCCAATTACATTATAACGATCACTCAGATTACCACGGGAAAGCAAGCTGATCCTCTATCAGCCGGAATGTTTTCCTGTGGTATTCTGTTATACCGTAACAACGGATCGCCTCCCTGTGTTTTCCTGTCGGGTATCCCTTGTTGACAGCCCAGCCATATTGCGGATGGGCTTCATGAATTTGGATCATAAAGTCGTCTCTGAAGGTCTTTGCCAGGATGGAGGCGGCAGCGATTGACTGATATTTGCTATCTCCTTTGACCACACAGGTGTGTGGTATCTCCTTGTATCTTTTGAACCTGTTTCCATCGACCAGTATGTGCTCCGGTTGTTTTGACAACTGATCAAGAGCCTTATGCATGGCCAGGATGGATGCATTCAGAATGTTGATCTGATCAATTTCCAGATGGTCACAGATTCCGATGCTCCATGCCAAAGCCTCTTTTAAAATCATCTCCCGAAGTTGAAGCCGATGTTTTTCGGAGAGTTGCTTGGAGTCGTTGAGCAGGGGGTGGTGGAAATCGGGGGGAAGGATGACCGCTGCGGCAAAGACCGGCCCTGCCAGACATCCTCTGCCGGCTTCGTCACAGCCAGCTTCTGATACTCCTTCTCTGTAAAATGGCAGCAATCGGTTTTTGGGCTTCATCCTTGGCTGGGCTTTTGACTGCTTCGCTCAACCCGACTCAATTCAGGGGATCAGTGTAAACCTGAAGCTGACCCCAATGTTCGAGTTGGTTGTGCGGTAGGCATTTGAAATATAGGGACTATTCACGATCCTGTCATAAAACAGCCTGACAATGAATACTTCACTTAGGTTGTAATCCGCCGAAAATTTAATGGACAAGGCATCCTGTCCGGCTGTAAGCTGATCATTTTCTTCGACCAATTTCCGAAGTACCGTCTTGTTTTTCCCATAAGTCAGGTCTGCCCTAATGTTGAGGTCATTGTTGACAAGTTTGGAATTGCTTTTTGTCTTCAACAACAGTTTCATGTTGTCGAAACGGTATCCAATGCCAACACTGGCTTCATTGTTGTACATTTCAGTGGTCTGGTTGTTGGTCAGGCTAAGCGAAATGTTCCGTGTTTTCCTGTATTCGAAACGGGTTGTCAGGTTGTTCAGCCAGGTTATGTCCACATCGAAAAGCGGATTGAATGTCTCGTTGATGTTGATGGCTGCAATGTCCCGCATGGGTAGAAAATTGTTGTGTGCATCGCGGACATATCCGAAACCGTCTGCCGCAGTTTCATAATTGAGGTTGGATTGGTATTGGCCAACATTATAGGTGGATCGGTAGTCATGCAGGATGTTCATGGATTTCATGATGTTTTTGAGTCCTGCAATTTTGTTTACCACACCGGAATACTGGACTCGCCAGTTGGGAAACATGAACCGGGCGGAAGGGAAGGCTGTAAGCTCAACCTTCTCGGCGCTTTTTCCAGTATAAGCGGCAAAGAAGGCGGGAATAAGCACTTCCTGTGAGGTAGGGCCATATCCTACTGGGAATTTGGTGTCCTGATCAATCTCCCCTGGACGATAGTTGTAGTCTCCGTTGGCCACCCTTTGGGCATCGAGGCGCTGGGCGATGATCAGCCGGTTTGACCGGAAATCATCCCAACCCTTGGAGCCCTGCACAAAGGCTTTGCCCAATTTTTCGAAAGAGGTTCCCAGGGTAAGCACCGACATGCTAAAGTTGCCATTGAAGGAGCCATTGTAGGAATCCCACCCATTGGCAGCATTGTAAAGAAAGAATTCGGAACTGTTTTTGGCGAAGAGCCGGTTGGCCGTCAGCTCGATTTTCAAATCCGGGATCGGCACAATCTTGGCTCGGATCATCAATCGGGTATTTTGGCTCATGGTATAGGGTTTGTTGACAATCGTATCCTTGGTGAGCCAGTTGTTTTTGGCTGCACGCAGTCCGAAACCCTCGTCCTGATGGCCCAGAATAAAAGGCAATCCTGGGGCCAGAGAGGTGCCTCCACCCGTGGCAAAATTGTTGAGTCCGAAGAGTGAGCTTCCTGGCAGGTAACCAAAGAGCGCCGTTCCTCCCGAAGTAGTATAACTCACGTTGAGGTTGTAGACCATCATGAGGAGTCTGGCTGTCATCTCTCCAAGTCGGGCCACAGAGAAAGGATCGGCCTCCTTTTTGGCGGTTATCTCCGCCAACGCAGCGTCGCAATCCATCAACGGTGTGAATATGATTCTGTTGTCGTTCACTACTTTCACCTGTCCGGGGATGGCCTTACCTCCTTTGTCCGTGATTTTTACTTGCAGAGCTGTGGAACCCAGCCTGTGGAAGAAGGAGTAGGGGGCATTCTTTTTAAGCCGGACATTTTGTTCCTGATATTTTGTAGCCTTCCCATTTTGGGTGAGGCCAGGAGTCGGCCGCCTGTTGTCCATGACATCCCTCCGTCCCCGACTAAATTCACCATACTTTTGGTTGACAGACCGCAGGTAAGGGATCTTGTTGTAAAGAGATAGAAAATCGAGTTGTCCGCTTACCTGGAGGCTGCGCATGTTGCTGACGGAGTTGCCGATTTCGTAGCTTCCCCTTGTCACAGGCGCCAGGTTCCAGTCGTACCCGGCTTGATAAGTGGCAGTGGAGGAGGTCCAGTCCAACAATGGGAGCTTGTTGATGGGAATGGAGTAGTTGAGGTTCCACGTATGATGATAATGGGTATTCCGACCTCCTTCGAGGATGGATTTCCAGATGGTATCCCGTCTTGCTTCGTATCCATCCCGGTTTTGATTGGCAAGATAATTGGGATCGCCGATTCTGGAGGCATTTACGGCTGAAAAATCGAGTTTCAGTGTCCGGGTGAGATCCCAACGCAGGTCATAGTAACGGTTCCAGGTAAAGTCCCTTTGCTGGGAGAGTGGCAATATGAAGGAGGGATTGGTGATGTTGCGGTATTGCAGGTCACTCTTCATGTTGTTCATGTCCGACCGGAAGGAGAATTGGGATGGGGCCAGGGAGAAGTTGATATCCTTGATCAAAGCGAGGGATTTCGTCTGTAGGAATTTGACACTTTTGAACGGATCGAAGGTGATGGGCTTGCTTGAAAAATGATAATTCAGCAAAGTCCGTGAGTTGATGGTGCGTTCCAGTTGCGTATTGACATCCCCATGTTGGTACTGATTCCAGGAATAGGTAAGGGAGAGATTGGAGAGGTCATAGAATCGGGTATCCCGATCCCTGTTTGGTTTGTCTATCTGTACGTTAGTGAAGTTGATGCTTTTTCTGGAGGTAAATTCCTGGGAGCTTTTCTTGATGGAATCGCGAGCAGATTTGGAAGCAGCACGATCCAATTCATCTTTCAGTTTGACATCTTTATCTACGGGGGAATACTCAGGAGTGGCCACAAGTTTCGAAAAACTCAGGTACATCGGAATCCTTACTCCAGATTCTGGCTTGAAGAATTTCCCAAGTTCCAGGTTGGTGGAGATGTCATATTCACGGGTATCTTCTTTCGACCGGGTCGACATTTTCGAGTCAATGTCCCCGAAACCGGAGGTCATCATGCGTCCGGCAAAAGAGTAGGTCCCCAGATCGGCCAGGTTCCCGGAGACCCTGCCGATGGCTGCCCAACCGCCCTTCTCTTCAAAATTGGTCAGACGCATTTCGTTGACCCATACCTCCGCCGAACGCTGTCCGGTGGTATGTCCTTTCCTGTTGCCAATGCCGATCATCAAGACAGAAATTTCGGACAGGTCCGGATTACCCTTGATCTTGATCTTGTTTTGGTTGTTGTTGACTCCCTGGTGGATCTGTTCATAAATCGTACCCATGGTCAAGGTAGAGCCGGGGGCGTGCATGTCGGAATTGCGTTCCAGTTTCAGTTGGGGTAGGAGATCCAGCGGAATGTAAACCCTGTTTTCCTCCGGCCAGACCACATACCGGTCGGTCTCCCTGTTGTTGTCATAATAAGCGGGAGGTGTCAGTTTCAACGGAATCTCATATTCATAGTAATTGTACTGAAAATCAGATCCCATTCTGACAAAAAGTGAGAGTTCATTGTCACGGAGGGGAGCACCATCCAGCTTTTCGGCATGCACCTCCAGCTTCAGATTCTTGTAGCGGCGAAGGTCGAACGAGGTGGTTTTGTAGGCGGCTTTTGCTTCACCCGGTTCCAGGTCACTCACTTTCAGGACCATCGATTGCTCATTGAGCTGTCTCAACTGGGCGTTGGCGGGGTCAATCACCCGATCTACTCCAGGAGGCAGTACGTAATTGATGGGCTTGCGGTTGTTGTTTTCCTCGATGTTCACAGCTGAGATGTCGAACTGAGTGGAAGGGGAGGAGGCCGAACCATCATTGTTGAGGCTTTTGTCATACCTTCTCCAGTTGGTCCGCACCAGGTCGAGGGTAGCGAACCTGAGTACAACCGGCTTTTTCCACCCGTTCATCAGCATCCGCATGAACCGGATGGATCTGAAATCGCTGATGGTTCCGATGGTCTTGCCTGGTTCTGCAATTGGCACCTTAAACTGGTACCAGGTGATGTTGGACTTTTTACCACTTTTCAAGGTTACCTCCGAGGTTTTGACATCGGTGATGTAGTTTTTTCCCAGTACCATGTTGGCCCTGTCGATCTTGAGATCGTACTGGAAATAGGACTCATTTTCGTTTAAGGTGTTGTCGTCGTTGATGTCTTCCACATCAGGGATGGAGGTGGCAGCTGTCGGATAACTCTCCTTGGATTGCTCATTGGTCGGTGAGTTGCCTTCAGGGTTGCCGAAGTATTTGTATCGTTCCAACAGATCTTTTTGCTCCTGATCATAGTCAGTTCCCCTGAAATAATGAAAATCATCACTGGAAGGGTCTTGTTGAGCCTTGGCATAGGCGGCGGCATCCACCATCGGAAGCAGGGAAGCCAGAAAGTTTCTGTAGAACTGCTTCTCGTCTGTTGAGTTCAGACCATCCAATCCGATGTCCTGAAAGACACGGGCGGTAGGGGAGTTGTCGAAGGCTTTGACCAGGGATTGTTGTCTGGATACCCTTCCCCAGGTGGTAATGTCCAGATTGGTATAGTCGCCGTTGGCGGGCAACCCATGTTCGAAGGATTTGCGGCCATCACGCAGGATGTCTTCCGATACGGTTCCCAGATGGAAAGTCAGGTTTCCTCCCGGATTTTCCTCCCCCTGCTTATCCTCTGCGAAGGGATCCATCATCCAGAATTCGATGTATTCCACGTTTGTTGCCTCAAAGTCGCTCGTCTCTATCTTCCGCATGATACCGCCCCAGCGACTCTCAGGTCTGGCCAGCGATCCGTCTTTGTTAACGCCTGCAGAATAGGTATTCGGGTTTACATCGAAGTTGTACGGACCTCTTTCGGAGGGGTAGAAGGCAAGGTCAAGGGTTGGAATGTTGGTGGGTTGTCCAATCGGATTTTGCCTGTTTGGGAAGATTTCTGCCTGAAAGACCTCCCTTACCCGGTGATCATCGAGGAGATTTTGCTGCAGAAGGTAACCGGGAGCAGTATTTCGTTGCATGAAGGGATCGATGATGTACCAGGAAAGCAAGGCCCTGTTGTATCCATAGGCCAGGTCATTGATCAGGTTTCCTTCGGGAAATTGATCATTCCCCTGTGGTGTACTGGCAATGGACCAACCGACAAACGACTTAAGGTTGATGGGTGTGATGGTTCCTTCAAAATCGTCCAGATAGACAGCACCTTCCCTGGATATGGCTTTGGAGTGGCCGGGGAACAATTTGGCCCATTCCATCTCGATGGCAATTTTCGATTCCTCCTTGGTGTTGAGGAAGGGGAGGGCATTCACCATCTTGGTAATGAATGGGGAGGAGGCCCTGTAGGATCCGTTGAATCCCAGCATGGTGTTGGAGATGGGATCTTCTCCGTAGTTGACTTTTTGCGTGAGTGGCTTCTCCAGCAAGTGCATGAGGGTAGATCCAATGTTGAAGTTCTTGCTGATTTCGTAATTCAGGTGGGTCCCCAGCATGGTCTTGCGTTGCATGGTGAAAAGATCCTGGCTCTCCGTCGAGATTGAGATGGGGGTACCGGACTCCAGCAATCCCTGGTTGATTACCTTCACCCGTCCCTGGGTATAATCCACGATGTAATCGACATCCTCGGTCAGTTGCCGACCCCCTGCCATGACCTTCACCGATCCCCTGGCAATGTTTATGGCATCCAATGAGATCTCGGAACTCGAAAGCCCTTTATAGCTGCCTTTCAGATGATATTTGTTTTTCTCTGCATCCTGCTCGGCTATGGTCTTGGTGCTGTTGTACAGGGAGGTATAAACATATTTTCTGATGGCAGCGGCATCACCGCCGAGTTTCTTCTGCAGGTTGGAGCCAAAGGGTTGGACAACCGGAAAGATGATGCGTCCTTTTTGTGAGTCGATGGTAATTTTCTCAACAAAGTCAAACAGACCATCGGGATTGGGGTCCAGCTGGCTGTTGAGATTGTCCAGATTCATCTCCCGAAGGAGGATTTTCTCCTTCAGCGGCCCATCCGGCAGATAGTTGAGATCGGTCCCGGAAGCATCATTCCTGAAAAGGACATCCATCCGGAATCCATCGGAAGAGAGACGTTGAGATCGGATGAGGTAGATGTTCTTCATCATCAGGTCCCAGTTTTTGAATTTGGGGTTGAGGTTGGTTCCCTTCAGCATTTTCAGCACCAGTGTATTGGGTGCCTCGATGCCATCCGTGGAAAACTCACCCACCTGAAAAGTCTGGCCGTTGGCGGTATACTGGTAAGCGACGGCCAACACCTCATCGGCATTCAGGGCCATGTTCAGTGAGATGTATCCCAGCTGTCTGTTGACCGTGTATTCGGACGAGTCAAGTCGTCGGGCATTCTCAATCTTTTCGTAATCTCTACCTGCCAGGAAGTCCCTCACGGAGAGGGGCTGAAGTGTCTCCGTCAGCCGGGAGATGTCCCGGATGGCGGGATATTGGGTCGTGATTTGGTTGTAGATGCCGTTGATCCCGTTGTTGGGTAAGGTGTTTAATGGATAGGTAAGTCCGGGGGTATTGCCAAATTCAGGAATCGTTTGATTTTGCATGTTGGCAGCATTTTCTCCCATGTCCATCACAGCCAGGATGTTGCGTGAATCTTGGAATTTTGCCGATTTGTTGGTCACCCAGACTTCGATTTTATTCAGGGTGACGGCAGTCTTGAGAATGGGCAGTTCTGAGAGTGCCTGATCGTAGGTGTCATAGAAATAGTGTCCCAGAAAAAAGTTGCGATTGGCATCATAATCTGTGGCATTGATTTCGAACTTGGTCTGTTGTGCACCTCCCTGCGTGTTGATAACCTTCGTTTCTCCTTTTTGCTGAGAGAAGAGGGTCGAGACAGAAAGTTTGCCAAACTGCAGATCCGTCTTGACTCCAAAGAGGTTGGTCCCTCCCCGGATCAAGGTACCGGAGAGTGGCATGGATACATTTCCGGCTTCCACATTGCGAAGAATCTCATCCTCGCTTCCGGTATAGTTCAGCTTGATCTTATTCTCAAAGTCGAAAGTGGCATCTGTATTGTAGTTGAAGCGCATCTGCATCCTGTCGCCGATCTGACCATCGAGACTCACATTGATCTTCTGGTTGAAGTCGAAAGTTGTGTTGCGTTGCATTCTTGTAGGGATGGCCGGATTCTCAATCTTGTTGCTTTTGAGACCCATGCTCATCTCCACGTATCCTTGCGGTCGAATGTTGACCACGCTGCTTCCAAAGACTTTGTTGAAGGCGTCTCCGCCAATCTGAAACTGAGGAATGATGGCATTGCGGTGATCGAGCGACTGACTGGCCATCTTTTTCCTCCAGTAGGCATCGATTGAAGATTTCAGATCTGCTTGCAGGTAATCATGCAGGCTAAGGGCTCCTGGCAATTTGATGTCGACCTCTCCGGCTTTTTCCGTTATGAGATATTCACCAGTCAGGGCATCATAGACCACCTCGGAGGAAAGGTTGGATGGCTTTTTAAGCGTCAGTGTGGTGGTGTCCCTTCCTTCCAAGGTAGCAAAGTGACTCTCCTTCCCTTTGGGCTTGACCGGAAAGTTTTGTGATTCGGATGATAGGGTGTCGGGAGAGGAGGTGAAAGCATACATGTGGCCATGCGACGCATGATCATAGCCGTTGGATGCGTTGCTTTGCAGCAGCAGGGCAAAGGTTGCCAACAGCAGTGCCGCTGAAATGGTCTTGAAAAATGCTTTCTTCAATGGACTCAAAAACTCTTAAGCGCCAGTTTGATCAGGTTCTCGACAGGAATGGAAGGTTGTTCGATCAGTACTTGGTCTACAAGCTTTTCGACAGCCTTTTTGTTAAATCCGAGCATCTCCAGAGCAGCTACTGCCTCTTCCCGAACCGGATTGGCAGGGATCCGGAAGAGGGATTCTCCAACGGCATTCTTTCCAACCTTATCCTTGAGTTCCAGAATAACACGCTGGGCCGTTTTCAGTCCGATGCCCTTGATACCCTTAAGCAGGTTCAGATTTTCGTTCAGAATGGCAAGCTGCAGCTCTTCGGGTCGGTGAGATGACAACATCAGAATGGCAGTATTGGCACCAATGCCGCTGACAGAAATGAGCAACCGAAAAAGTTCCCTTTCGGCCAGGTCGGCAAACCCATAGAGAAGATGTGCATCTTCACGGATTACCTGATGGAGAAAGAGTTTCACCTGATCGTTGCCGTGCAGTTGCGAATAGGTCGTGAGAGATATGTGGACAAAATAGCCGATATCTCCTGATTCCAGTACAACACTGGCAGGAGAGAGGCTAACGACCGTTCCTTTCAGATATTCATACATAACTGGAAGATTTTTTCAGGGACTATTCTCCTCCGGTTCTGTCAATTTCGTGATGCCTGAGGGGATTTTTGGAAAGTTCCCTGTAAAGTTTTCTGGATTCGTAAACGTCAATGGCTAGATAAACAGCATTTCTGAAGGAGATCTCGCTGGCCACGCCTGTACCGGCAATGTCGTAGGCAGTTCCGTGTCCGGGTGAGGTGCGAACAATCGGCAATCCGGCAGTAAAGTTGACACCCGTCTCGAAGGCAAGCACTTTGAACGGAATCAGTCCCTGATCATGGTACATGGCGAGGATGGCATCAAATTTCCTGAAGTCTCCCGACCCGAAAAATCCATCGGCAGGGTAGGGGCCCAATGCGATGATTCCCTCTTCGTTGGCCTGTTTGATGGCCGGATGGATGATATTCTGGTCTTCGGATCCAATGACACCCTTATCTCCTGCATGCGGATTAAGACCCAGAACTGCAATTCTCGGTTTTCTGATGGAAAAGTCTTCCAGGATGGTCTTGTGCAGGATCCGGATGTTTGTCAGGATCTTTTCTTTTGTCAAAATCTGAGGAACCTGATTCAAGGGAATATGACCCGTCACCACACCCACACGGAGATCATCGCTGACCATCAACATCATGTAGTTTTTGGCCCCAAATTCATTGGCAAAAAATTCAGTGTGGCCCGCAAATTTGAATTTATCGGATTGAATGTTTTCCTTGTTGATGGGAGCTGTAACGATCACATCGAGGTCCCCGGCTTTCAAATCCCTGACGGCTGCCTGAAGGGATAGAAGGGAGGCTTCACCTGCTTCGCGGGTAGATCGGCCCAATTCAACCCTGATCTCCTCATCCACGCAGTTGATGATGTTCACCCGCTTGGCACTGGCCTCCTTGGCATGATTGATCTGGTTGAAACTGAAGAGTTCAACATCCAGTGCCTTTCTGTGATAGGCCGCAACTTTGGGAGACCCGTAAACGATGGGTGTACAGGACTCCAGCAGTCTGCTGTCGGATAATGTTTTAATGATCACTTCATAGCCAATGCCAT
>JAJTBP010000466.1 GCA_021286825.1 Marinilabiliales bacterium
GAGATGAGTGGTGGCACTTTTACCATCACGAACGGTGGGGTTTTTGGATCACTTATGTCGACTCCCATCATCAATCCCCCGCAAAGTGCCATACTTGGATTGCACGCTGTGAAGGAAAGACCCGTTGCAATTGAAGGGAGAGTGGAAATAAGGCCAATGATGTACATTGCGCTTTCCTATGATCACAGACTCATTGATGGTAAAGATTCTGTTGGTTTCCTGGTCACAATCAAGGAATTGATTGAAGATCCACAACGTCTGCTTTATGAGGGTAGATCAGTTGATGAATTGTTGTTGGATCTTTAAAAAAAATGCCGGGAAAAATCTCCCGGCATTTTATTGAACAACCTTATGCTTCGGTTGCTGATTCCTCCGGTTTAGCCTCCTTATCGAAGGCAAGCAGCTTTCGTTCAACCAGGAGATTATACCAAGTCAAAACTTTCTTGATATCAGAAACATATACTCTTTCCTTGTCATATTCTGGCATGGCCTTGCCGAAGAATTTCTTCATTTCTTCCGGTTTTGAGTTGGGATCAATTGCCTTTTCTCCACCGGTTACCTCATGAATCTTTCTGAAGACCTCCCGCAAGGGCATGTCTTCGCCTGTGGTATAAATCGCAATGTCTTCGAGGGTACTCACTTTGGAACTGGCGAAGGCCGTTTGCTTTTTGCCGGTCAAAAGTGATTCTACAATCACTCCATTCTTTACATCCGAAATTAACTTGAACAATCCGGGTTGACCGGAAATGGCTAAAATACCTTTCAACATATCGTATTAAAATTTTAGAACTGTAAAAATAAGAAGAAAATCCATCCGTAGTGTTTTCTTTTGAGGAACTATCTTAATGAAGCAACCAAACGAATCCTTGCATTTTACACGAAGGCCAAAGATTGGTAAGTCATATTTGTCTATAGACATGTTGAAAGATCATGTACAGATTGCAGAATATATAGTGAACCAGCAAAAAATAGCAAGATAGAACCGAAAGATTTCATTCCCACTTAACAATGAAAATGGAAAGATTGACGAAATTTGCCGACAAACATAGCCCAACATGTCTGAATTAAAGATGGTCGTTACTGACCTAGATGGAACCTTGCTGCAAGACGATCAGACGATCAGCCGCGAAGACAATGAAACCCTACAGATTTTGGGAGAAATGGGAATTTGCAGGGTAGCTGCAACGGGACGCAATTTATTCAAGGTGAAAAAAGCCCTGAAACCGGATGATCCTTTTGATTATGTGATTTGTTCTTCCGGAGCAGGAATTGTAGAGTGGAACACCCAAAAAATGATTTATTCCATCCATCTGGATCATCAACTTGTTCAGGAACTAATTGACTATCTGATTTCCAACCACTTCAATTTTAAAGTTTCGGATACATTCCCAGATAATCACAATTTCTTCTGGTGGCAAGACCACGAATGTCCGGAACTGGAAAGATACATACAGGTACATTCCAAAATGGGTCGATCTGAAAGGATTCAAGCTGACAAAAAATATGGTTCCTCACAGTTTCTCCTATTTTTTGAAAAGGAAAGCAATCATTTTGAGGAGGTTAAATCCATACTATCCAATCAATTTCCGACCATCAGCATCATTCGGACT
>JAJTBP010000105.1 GCA_021286825.1 Marinilabiliales bacterium
GCGGAATCCATTGTCAGAAATGATTTTTAGGATCGAGCCAATGTGACGGTTACGAACAGCATCTGGCTTGATCATGGTAAAGGTAAGATTGCTTGCCATTATTGGGGGTTTTTACAGATGATTAAACTATTCAAAAGTAGGAATTATCGTAATGATTCCAAATAAGGGCCAGACATCCTGCTGCGATTTTGGATTCAATACTTTCCATGATTCGGGTAGATTCCGGAAGAATACGCTATTTTTGTTCACCATAATTCAAATGTACACATGACCTTTGGGGAGTCCATACCAAAACTGCAAGCCTTGTTGGCTTCAAGCGTTCAGAAGATCGCCATTGTTACCCATGTCAACCCGGACGGAGACGCCATCGGATCCTCACTCGGCTTGAACAGAATTCTGCAAAACGCAGGCTTTCATTCTTCCGTTATCTTTCCCACCAACTTTCCTGCCGTCATGACGGGCTTACCCAGATTTCGCTCTTGGACCGTATACGAACAGCAACAAGAACTGTCGGAACGCATCTTAAAGGAGGCGGATCTGATATTTTGTCTCGACTTCAATGATGTCCGCAGATCCGGCAAAGTGGGCTCTTATATGAGCAGTTTGGTCAAGCCGGTTGTGCTGATCGATCATCATCCCTATCCTCAGATTGCTGCCAATTTTTCCTTTTCGGAGACAGCTGTCAGCTCAACTTCAGAATTGGTTTATCGTTTTGTGCACGCCATGGATTGGCAAAATTACCTGGATGGTCTTGCATCCGATGCCTTGCTGACAGGTATCATCGCTGATACCGCCTCCTTCGCTCACAATGCCTCAAGGCCGGAATTGTATGAGGCGGTATCCGGATTGATTGCCTTGGGAGCCGATCAGATAAAAATTCAGGAGGCCCTGTTCAATACCAACTCTGAAGACCGGTTACGGCTTCTGGGCTATACACTCTCGGAAAAGATGATCATACTTCCCGAATACCATACGGCCATACTGTCGCTTTCAAGGGCCGAACTCCTCTCTTTTAATTTCAAGATGGGTGATACAGAGGGATTTGTCAATTATCCCTTATCAATCGAGGGAATTGTCTTTTCTGTACTATTCCTCGAAAACGAAGACAAAGTGAAAATCTCCTTCCGATCAAAGGGCGGATTTGCCGTCAATGAACTTTCTTCGACGCACTTCAGTGGCGGAGGCCATTTGAATGCAGCGGGTGGTGAAGCGAGGGAACCTCTTGCTGTAGCCATTGAACGTTTCAAGGGGATATTGCCGGACTATAAGAATCAGCTGACTGTTGAGTATACAAAATTAAATGTGGGATAAGTCGGCCGGGATGGGTTAATTTTGGTTAATTTCGCACGGTTTTGGTCAAAACTTGTGTTAGGTTTTGACAAGCTCGGTAACATTTTGTATTCTTGCAGTATGGAAGCCTGCAAGGCCTTTTAATGATTAAAATTCAATCGATGAAGCTGTCATCCTATTTGTCTCCTTTTGTGGTTCTGGTTGTTGTTTTGGCATTTTCTTCCTGCAGGAAGACCACTTATCAGCAAGAGATTGACAACGAAAAGGTTTTGTTGAGTAAATACATCAATAAATTCCATAAAGGTGTTTCACCTACCTCTTCTGGTCTTTACTATATCCAAACAAAAGCCGGCAATGGCAGAACCATCGCCGATGGAAACTATGTCAAGGTTTTTTACAAGGGTTATCTGATCGAAGACAATGACTCATTGGGAATCAAGGATGGTGCAATGTTTGATTCCTCCGGCGATTTTGAACCATTTGGTTTCACGGTAGGAGCCGGTTCAGTCATTACGGGTTGGGAAGAAGCCATCAAACTGATGACCGACGGAGGTGAAGCAAAATGGATCATCCCTTCAAAAATTGCCTATGCAGGGACCATTCAAGGGACCATTCCCGCCTATTCTACACTCGTATTTTATGTGAAGATCTTCAAAGTCTACAGGTCCACAGATACTTTAAACGTCATTCAAAAGCAACCGATTCTTCCGGTGAATCTTAAGTAGCCATTGTGCGTTGCTTGTTCCCGACCCAAGGCCGAAGGTTTTCGTAATCCTTAAAACCTATCCCATTTGATCAAAAGACTTTTGCCCGGATTGGTTCCCCTGATCTTGTTCATCCTCGTGGACGAATTTTGGGGAATGAAGGCTGGTCTGGTTGCTGCTGTGTCCATTGGTCTTGCTGAGCTGCTCTATACCTGGATACGGGAAAAGAGATTGGAGAAATTTGTTTTGTTGGATACCTTCCTGCTGCTGTTGCTTTCTGCTCTCTCCTGGTTTTTTGAGAATGATATCTTTTTCCGAATTAAGCCGGCAATGATCAACCTGGTCCTGATGGCACTTCTTGTTTTGTCCATCTTTACCCCATTGGATCTGGTAGGAGCCATGTCTCAAAGATACCTCAATGGTGAAAAGATGAATGAGGCTCAAAAAGCACTCTTTCGGAAGAATCTCAGGATCATGCTCTATCTGGTCATCCTGCATACTTTGTTGGTTCTTTGGACGGCCTTCTACGCCTCGAAGGAGGTTTGGGGTTTTGTCAGCAGCTTTGGCCTCTTTCTCATGATGGGCGTCTATTTGGCGATTGAATGGTTGAAAAGAGGGAAATTTTTCCGAAGGGAGCAGCAGTTTTCAGATGCCGAGGAATGGCTTCCCGTGGTTGAGGAAGATGGGAAAATTGTTGGAAAAGCCCTTAGATCCTATTGTCACAACGGTTCCAAGGTGTTGCATCCGGTTGTTCATCTGCACGTGATGGGGGGAGATGGTTCCCTCTTCCTGCAAAAAAGATCCGAAACGAAAAAGGTCCAACCCGGGAAATGGGATACTGCTGTAGGCGGACATTTGACCTATGGCGAAACCATTGAGGATGCCTTGAATCGTGAGGCAGGGGAAGAAATTGGTCTTTTCGATTTTCATCCCGAACCGGTGCTCAGATACCGATGGAATTCAGACATCGAATCGGAACTGGTCTATTGTTTTTTAAGCCGTAATGTTACCCCAAGCCTGCTTAGCTCGGAAGAAATGACAGAAGGGCGGTTTTGGTCAATCAAGGAAATCCGGTACAATTTGGGAAAAGAAGTTTTCACCCCCAATTTTGAACATGAATTTGCTTTACTGGACCATTATGGAGTGTTGAAAAAAAAATAAAGCGAAACTGATTTTGTTTCGCTTTATCTAACGGGACCTAACGACTTCATTGAATCAGATTCATCTCCTTTAGCAGGTAACCGGCTCCGGCAAACCTGTCAATGATGAAAAGGGCATACCGGATGTCTAGCGCAATGTTTCTGCATCTCGAGGCATCAAACAGGATGTCACTCATCGTCCCTTCCCAGCAACGGTCAAAATTAACGCCGATAAGTTCCCCATTGGCATTGATAACCGGACTTCCACTATTGCCTCCAGTGGTATGGTTGGATGCACAAAAAGCGACCGGTATTTCGCCGTCGGATCCGGCGTAGCCTGCATAATCCTTGCTTTCATACAACTGTTTCAATTTCTCGGGAACAACATAATCCGCAATGGTCGGGTCCAGTTTTTGCATGATGCCTTTCAGGGTGGTATAATGTTTGAAATAGACTCCATCCGAAGGTGCATATCCTTCGACCTTGCCATAGGTAACCCTTAAAGTTAAATTGGCATCTGCCATCATACGCCTTCCTTCGTTTGCCTCAAGGATGGCGGCAAGATAGGACTTTTGAGATTTGACAATCTCGCGATTGATCTGATTGTAAGTCGGTTCAATGTGTGTTGAGTAGTAATCTGTCAGCGAAGTAATCAAAGCAAAGAGTTTATCCTTCTGAAGTTTTTTGAGGCTGTTTGCATCAAAATCTGTAACCAGCTTTTTCATTCGGACAGTATCTGTCAATATGGAGGAGAAATAGATCTTCTTCAGACGTGGATTGTCTTTCCATTTTTCCAGACCATTCTTCACATTTTCTGGCAGAAACTGCCCCTCCACCTTATCCAGGAAGATCTTTAGCAAAGCGGGAAAGACTTCTCCATCCGTCTTTGCGTCATAATCCTTTGTGTAGAAGCTGAGTGATTGGATCAAAGCCTGTTTGGACCGACGAAAGGCCAGGGTGTCTTTGAGTTGTTTGCCAAGAAAATCCAGTCGCGACACCATCATTGCCACATCCGATCCCCTGATAATGGCCTCATTGTAAAGATCATAGGCAACCTGGTACTTGCCCAGGTCTGCATACTGACGATCAAAAGTTTCGAAGAGATTTCCATATTTGGTTTTTCTGGCTGCATCTCCATTGACCCACTGCATGAATTCAGCCTCTTTGGCCGCCTTCACATCCAAAGCATGCAGCTCAACCAACCCTTTGGTCTCTCCCTGCCATTTTTTCCAGGCATTGGCGACATTGGCATATTTGGCTGCATATTGAATTTTCACCTTGGGATCTGCTGTCATGCATTTCTCCAATAAGGCCAAACGAGCCGTTCTGATCTCGACCTTGGTCGGGTTGCTTTGGTTGATGATCAGTTTAACAGCTTGTGAAGGAAGGTATTCTTGGGTTGTGCCCGGGAATCCAAAGACCATGGTAAAATCTCCTTCCTTAACCCCTTTAAGATTGATGGGGAAAAATTTCTTTGGATGATAAGGCACATTGTCAGGGGAATAGTCGGCTGGCTGATTGTCTTTCCCTGCGTAGATTCTGAATAAAGAGAAGTCTCCGGTATGGCGGGGCCAAACCCAATTGTCGGTATCTCCACCGAATTTTCCAATAGTGGCTGGGGGTGCTCCCACAAGCCGAACGTCCCGAAAAACCTGATAGACATATACAAAATACTGATTCCCGTAAAACAAGGGTTTGACATCTGCCAGGTATTTTTCCTTACCGGCAAATTTAAGCTTGATTTTGGCGATGTTCTCGGTGATGATTTTTTGGATGACAGCATCCTCCTGACCATTGTCCAATCCCTTCATGACGTCGGAAGTTACTTCCTCCATCTTTACCAGAAATTGTACGGTCAATCCCGGATTGGACAACTCCTCTTTTCGGTTTGCTGCCCAAAATCCATTCGACAAATAATCATGATCCAGGGTTGAATGCTTTTGAATTTGCCCGAAACCACAATGATGGTTGGTGATTAGCAACCCATCTCCCGAGATGAGCTCTCCTGTACAACCAGAGCCAAACAGGACGACAGCATCTTTCATGCTGGCATGATTGATGTCGTAGATGTCTTCCGCAGTCAGTTTGAAACCCATTTTCTGCATCTCTTCGATGTTAAACCGCTTCAGAAGGGTGGGAATCCACATGCCCTCTACAGCTGAGGCATGTAGATAAAACAAACCAATCAACAGGGATAAAATGATTTTTTTCATAAGCATAGCATGGATTGTTTTCGCTTTTGTTACCAGATTATGGATGGCTTCAGAATTGCATCAATTCTTCATATACTTTTTGGACGGGTAATCCCATGACATTAAAATAGGATCCTTCTATCCGTTCGATGGCTACATAACCGATCCATTCCTGTACTCCATAAGAACCGGCTTTGTCGAAAGGTTGAAATGCAGAGAGATAGTAATCGATCTCTTCGTCATGCAAGGGCTTGAACCAAACCGAAGAACAGTCAGAAAATGTCACTTGTTTGTGCGAGGAGGTAAGACATACCCCGGTGATCACCTGGTGCATTTTACCGGAAAGGCTCTTGAGCATTTGTCTGGCATATTCCGCATCAAGGGGTTTCCCAAGAATTTGGCCATCCAGCAGTACGACTGTATCAGCGGTGATGATCAGTTGATTGTTCACCATCTGATCCAGAAAGGGTTTGCTTTTGAGGCGTGCCAGATACTCTGGAACCGCTTCGCAGGCGAGTTCCTCTGGGTAAATCTCCGGGACGTCCTTGGTTTCCACCGTAAATGGAATGTTGAGTCCACGCAGAAGTTCCTTCCTTCTGGGGGATTGGGAACCCAAGAGAACCTGAAAGGGTGCAAGATGTTCGAATAAAGGATGGGTCAGAACATTTGCCTTTCCTGAGACTTTTGCTGTTCCGCTCATGTTCAGTATTTGTAAATGATTTTCTCTCTGGCCATATCGTTGGCAATGAAACGGATGATTTCAGGAAAATCGCGCTGTGTGACCACTCGCTCTTTTCTTTCCGGGAATATTTTATGAACGGGTATCTTGTGGTTGAGATCGAAAGTCAGGTTGTAGAATTCATGCAAAGGCACTCCATCCGTTGTGGTTTCCGGTACCGTCAGGGTGAAGGGCGTACTGTTTAAACTTTCCATTCCCGGTACCAGCCATGGCAACATGGGATCATACACCCCCAATTCTCTTTGCAAAGTCACCCGGTTGTTGGGCAAGTGTTTGGTGCGGGTCCACCAGACTTCCCGAACGGCTTCCATAGCCTGGTAGCTTTCTTCATCCGAATTCACAGCCTCAAGATCTTTCAAGGTCTTGGTGATCAACTTAGTTACCGCTTCCTCGTAAGGTAATTCACTCCTAATGGCTTCGGCTGCGATGGTAATCCCCGTCAGATTTGAAAAAGCATCTTCCGGAGAAAAACTGGAAAACCTTTCAGAGACCAAAGGGACAGCACTCGCGCCAAACCAGGAGGTAATTTCGTGCCATATGGAAAGGTCATAGGCAACCCTACCGGCCAATCTGATCAGTTCTTCATCCTTTTCGGTAGGCGGAACCTTCAGATAGAGGACTTTGGAACCGGCTTCATAACCCAGATGAATGACCACTTCTCCTGTGATCTGACTTCTTTTGCATTGGTTGTAAACATAAGCTGTCCAATCAATTAAATCACGGAGGTGGCCAAGATCCAAAAATCCCCCTCGGCGGGGATACAATATGCCATTGTGTTCTTTGCTATCTCCTAGAAATTTGTGTGGTCCCAGTTTTCCAATACTGGTCAGCATCGTATATCGGTAAAATGGAAAAACTGATACCTTCAGGTCAGTTCCCAAAGCACAGCAGGTACGGATGATTCTTGGCGGATGATTCTGGTAATCCTTCTCAGTAAAAACGGGTGCCTTTGCAGCGAGAGAGCCGGCAAAGATGAGCAAAAATGCAAGACAGACAAGTCTGTTGGATGATGGCAGCATAAGGATACTTTTGAGGGGCAAAGATAAAAAGTATGTTGTCACAGAAAGCTGATTTTATGTTGTCTGGCTGAAACTATTTTTTGGACAATTTTCCTAACTTCGAACTTCCCAATTAACTACACGACATGAAGAGAACACTTTTTTCCGGTTTGCTGCTTTTGGTCATTCTAGCAGTCAGCGGACAGTCCGGGAAACCCACCGGACTAGACAGGGCCCATAGCTTTTTTGGATTGCATTTTGATTTTCACGCGGGACCCGATTGCAAGGAAGTGGGGAAAGAGGTTACCCCCGAAATGGTAAACCAATTGATCGACAAGGTTCATCCTGATTTCATTCAGGTGGATTGCAAAGGACACCCGGGCTATTCCAGCTATCCGACGAAAGTCGGTAATCCCGTTCCTGGATTTGTCAAGGACCAGTTGAAGATTTGGCGAGCAGTTACTGCAGCCAGAGGTGTTTCCTTGTATTTGCATTATTCCGGCGTGTGGGACTCCAGAGCACTGGAATTGCATCCCCGTTGGGCTGCGATCGGCAGTGATGGAAAACCATCCAAAAACAACACCTCCGTATTCTCTGCCTACGAAGATTCTTTGCTGATTCCGCAACTGAAGGAATTGGCTTTAAATTATGGTGTGGATGGCGTTTGGGTGGATGGCGATTGCTGGGCGACACAAGTAGACTTTTCAGAGAGGGCCGTTCAACTGTTTAGAGAGAAAAGCGGTTTGAATGAAGTACCAAGAAAGCCTGGCGATGCAAATTGGCGGGCATACCTGAATTTTGAAAGAGATGGATTCAAGTCATATGTAGCCAAATATGCCAATGCCCTGCATGAGGCGAAACCGGGTTTCCAGGTCGCCAGCAATTGGGCCTTTTCAACCTTGATTCCCGAAGAGGTTTCCTTACCCGTTGATTTCATCTCCGGCGATTTCTCCCCACAAAATAGTGTAAACAGTGCAAGGTGCGAGGCTCGGTTCATTAGGAATCAAGGCAAACCATGGGATCTCATGGCCTGGGGCTTCTCCTGGATTGGAGATGAACCCGGAACCCAATGTGTGAAGAGTGCCGTTCAAATTGAACGTGAACTGGCCTCTGTCATTTCTTTGGGTGGAAGTGTCCAGATCTATCTTCAGCAAAAGCGGGATGGATCCATCTACAATTGGATGATTCCGATGCTATCTGAAGCGGCACAGTTCTGCCGGGAGAGGCAGCCCTTCTGTCAGGGTACGCAACCCGTACCCGAAATCGGACTAATCTTATCAAAAGAGGCCATCTATGAAAAGACCAATCGGTTGTTTGGTGGTTTTGACAAGGAATTGGCACCATTGAAGGGGATACTTCAAAATCTTTTGGCTTCCCAATATGTGGTAGATGTGGTGGGTGAACATCATTTAATGGATCCTGGGCGATATCCGCTCCTGATCTATCCGGAATGGGAAACCATCACCCCGGAATTCAAAAATCGATTGCTGCAATATGTGGAACAAGGAGGAAGATTGTTGCTAATTGGCCCTGCCAGTGCTGCTTTGTTTCAGAAGGAATTGAAGGTGACTTTTCCCTCGGAGGCCAAGTTATCCAACAACGGATTGGTATACAAGGATTGGATAGCCGAGGTGATGTCTTTTTCCAGACCCGTTTTGGTAGGAGAAGGGGTAAAACAATTGGGCAAGTACGTATCGGCTGTGAACATGGATGGAAAATCTGAGATTGCTGCTACTTGCACACCCTACGGCAAAGGTGTAATCGGAGCCATTTATCTTGATCTGGGCAAAGCCAGTCAGAATCGGAATGCGCCAGTGATTCGGGATTTCCTAAGTTCCGTCGTACGGGAGTTATATCCACAGCCAAAAGTCATGGTTACCGGATCACATTATGTCGATGTGACCCTGAACAAAAAAGGAAGTCAGTTTCTGGTCAACCTGGTGAATACGGCAGGTCCGCATGACAGTGAAAAATATCTGGGATTCGATGATATTCCGCCAGTAGGTCCGCTAAAGGTAAGTGTTTCCTTGTCAAAGAAACCGTCCAAAGTGGTGTTGCAACCCGAAAATCGTACCTTGCCATTTGTCTTTCAGGAAGGAAGGATGATTTGTACAGTACCTACTCTGGCAATTCACAGCATCCTCGCCATCGAATGACCGTTTCTGGTCAGATGGGTCAAATGACCGCTTAAGATGGGATTTTGATTCCTTTCTTTTGGGAAGGACGCGATTGAACATTCCGGGCATTTGTTTGTTTAGCTGAAAATGATTGACAAGTTTTGATGAGACCCCTTTCAATCAGACGATGGTTAGTGGTTTTTACAGCCATCGGGTTTGTATTCCTTTTTAGTCAGTGTAGCAAAGAAACGGTAGCTCCCCCGGCTACCGAAACCGATGTTGTCATGCTTGCGCACAAAGGGGGAGGTGACATGGACTACAACCCCAATTTCATGGACAACACAGTGCCTGCCGTTAAGAGCAGCGTAGCAAAATTGCCGGGAGTGGAGGTCGACATTCAAATGAGTCTGGATGGTACGATCTGGTTGTTCCACGATGGTACCTTGTCAAGGTTAACCACCACAAAAGCCAACCGCTATCTTTTCACCATGAAGGATGCGGAGATCAGTAAGTTGGTTCAAACCAACGGCATCGTGCAAGATCGGCTCTATAAGTTGTCCGAGCTATTGAACTACAGATCTACCCTTGCGAAACCGTTTTATGTATCGCTTCATGTGAAAACTGATTTTTCCGCTGATACACTCAATTTACCCTTCATTGGAGGAGAAGCAGCCTATCTCTCCCGACTGGCAGACAATCTGGTGAAGGTGTTGCCTTCTGTCTCAGTTCCAGGAACCATATTTGTAGAAGTCTATGATGCCACTTTTTGCAAGAAAGTTAAAAGTCTGATCCCAGGGATCAAAGTATGCCTGATCAAAGAGGTTACTTTTCCGATACAGGTGAGGGATGCAGTCAATTTGGGGTACGATGGGATCAGTAGCATCTTTACAGAGCCCACCATGACGAAGGAACTTGTCGACAATGCCAAGAGCGCCGGACTGATTGTGCAGTTGTGGACACCCAATACGAAAGAAGAGCTTGATGCGGCTTTTGCCATGCATCCGACTACAATTCAAACAGGAAATCTGGAGGCTATGAGCCTCCTGAACGTCGTTTTAAAATAGCCTTTCCTGTCAAAAAAACAGTCAATCTTTCCTTTCTGTTAAGATTTTTTCATTTTGACTGCTTTTCACTTCCACAAATGACAGAATTCATGAAAAGATTTAATTTTGTTCAACTTTTGCGTGCACTTTAACAAATTATTTCTTTCAATAAAAAGACCCAATTATGGCAAATGAAGTGACGAATGGGCGTCAATGGAAGGTGTTTATTCCCCTTACCATCGTAATTATTCTGGTGGCAGTGGCAAGTTGGTACTGGTATGTAGATTATACATCCTACATCTCAACGGATGATGCACACATTGAATCTGATAATGTTCAGATCAGTTCCAAAATCTTGGGTAGAATTGCACGGATCTACCACGCAGAAGGCGATACGGTAAAAATGAACAGTCTGGTGGCCGAACTCGACAGTACGGATCTGATTGCCCAAAAATTGCAGATTGAGGCCTTGGTAGACCAATCCAATGCCCAGTTGGAGCAGGCAAAAGCCAAACTCAAATTTGACAACGAGAGTTTGAAAGTTTACGAAGTGTCCAACGAGAAGGCACGTGAAGACTTTGAGAGAGCCAAGGTCCAACTCGCAGGAGATGTGATTACACGGGAGCAATTTGATCACATGAAAAAGGCCTTTGAAACCACTGCCGCTCAGTTGAATTCTGCTAAATCCCAGCTGACTGTTTCTCGTGCACAGATCGAAAGTGCCACCTCTGCAGTAAACCTCTCTGT
>JAJTBP010000106.1 GCA_021286825.1 Marinilabiliales bacterium
GTTTCTGCCGGATGGTACCCGTGTCCATTTTCACCCCCTCTCCAACACCGAGTTCCTGGCCAAAACAGTTGAGGAGACGCCCGAAGGAAGGTTGTACAAGATGGCCAACGACCTGCTCTCCCTTCCGGCAAACCAGCAACAGATCCGCGATGAATATCCCGAACCCTCCCTTCGACGCAGGAATACAGGCTATGCGCTCGATGAACTCCTCGCTTCAGACCCTTTTACCGGCAATGGAAAACCCTTTAATTTTTGCCGGCTCATCGCCGGATCGGAGGGCACCCTATTGTTCGCTACGGAAATCAAGCTCAACCTCGTTCCGGTTCCGGCACAATCGGTCGGACTAGCCTGCATCCACTTCGCTTCACTGGAAGAGGCGATGAAAGGCAACCTCATCGCCCTGAAATACCATCCGGGAGCCATCGAATTGATCGATGATGTGATCTTGCGGTGCACCCTCGACAGCATTGAACAACGGAAAAACCGCTTCTTCGTTTCCGGCGAACCCGCCGCCATCCTGGTGGTGGAATGGGCCAGAGAGACCCTGGAAGAGGTGGAACGGCTCCATGCCCAGTTACAGGAAGAACTTTCGGCAGCGGGTTTGGGCTACCACTACCCGCTCATCAAGGGGGATGAGATCAAAAAAGTCTGGGCGTTGCGCAAGGCAGGACTGGGCCTTCTTTCCAATGTCCCGGGCGACGCCAAACCTGTCTCATTGGTGGAAGATACGGCCGTCGATCCCCGGCTGCTTTCCGACTACATCGCCGAATTCAAGGGGATCATGGCCAGCCACGGCCTCAGCTGTGTCTACCACGCCCACATTGCCACCGGTGAACTCCATCTGCGGCCGGTCATCAACCTGAAAACGACCGAAGGGGTTCGGTTGTTTCGGCAGGTGGCCACCGAGATTGCCCATCTCGTCAAGAAATACAGAGGCTCCCTGAGCGGTGAGCATGGGGACGGCCGATTGCGCGGCGAATTCATACCGATCATCCTGGGTCCGCATAATTTTGAATTGATCAGGCAGGTCAAGCAGGCCTGGGATCCCCAGAACATTTTCAATCCGGGAAAGATCGTCAACACACCGCCCATGGACAGTGCCTTACGCATCACCCCAGGGCAGAACGATCCCTCTTTCGACACCCTATTCGATTGGTCCGATTCCATGGGCTTCGTACGCCATGTTGAGAAATGTAACGGCTCGGGCGACTGCCGGAAATCGGAGATCATCGGTGGTACGATGTGTCCAAGCTACATGGCCACCCGAGATGAAAAGAACACAACCCGCGCCCGGGCAAACCTGCTGAACGATTACATCCGCAGCCGCAATTCGAAAGAACTCTTTACCAGCAAGGAACTTTATGACATCCTCGACCTCTGCCTCTCCTGTAAGGGATGCAAATCAGAATGCCCGTCGGGGGTCGACATGGCCAAGATCAAGGCCGAGTTTCTTCAGCACAAATATGATCTCGAGGGATCGCCACTTCGGTCCAAGCTGGTGGCACACATCTCCGAAATCTATCAACTGGGTTCGGCGACTCCGGGACTCTTCAATTTCTTCCTGAAAAACAGATGGCTCTCTGGCCTCATCAAATCCGTCACCGGGTTTGCAGTCAACCGATCCATCCCACTGCTGGCACCCTTCACACTCAGGAAGTGGTGCCGGAAAAACCTTGGGGCGCTCAATGCCCAGGTCACCGATCCCAGGGGGGAACTCTTCCTCTTTGTGGATGAATTCACCAATTTTAATGACACCCACATCGGCGTCAAAGCCATTCAATTACTCAACAGATTGGGATACAAGGTTCTGGTAGTTCCCCATGCCGTGAGTGGCCGGACCTATCTCTCCAAAGGCTTTGTCCGGAAGGCTGCAAAAATTGCCACAAAAAATGTGGAGATCTTTGCTCCCCTCGTCCACAAAGAGCGGCCCTTGGTGGGAATTGAACCCTCCGCCATCCTTACCTTCCGAGATGAATACCCCGACTTGTTGCGGGATGAGATGCAATCCCGGGCCAATGCACTGGCCCCCAACTGTCTGATGATCGACGAATTTCTTGCGGCTGAAAAGGCCAAGGGAAAGATCACCGCCGAAGATTTCAGCAACAGGGAGTTGCAGATTCGTCTGCATGGCCATTGTCAGCAAAAATCCATCGCCTCTACCCTGCCGACACGCCAAATGCTCTCCCTGCCCGCCAATTACCATGTCACCGAGGTGCCCTCCGGCTGTTGTGGCATGGCCGGTTCCTTTGGTTATGAAAAGGAACATTATGCGTTGTCGATGAAGATCGGCCGACTGAAACTTTTCCCGGATCTCGAAAAACTACCGGCGGGTACCGCTGTTGCGGCGCCCGGTACGAGCTGCCGTCATCACATCTCCGATGGAACCGGACTCCGTGCCAGTCATCCGATCGAGATCCTGTACGAGGCCCTCAAATGATCCCAAAGACTTTGCTTAAGAATCCATGAACTACTGATACGAAATCATCAACTGCTACGAAAATGAAAATGAAATCTTTGCTATTCCTGGTCTTGGGAATGGTCCAGGCCTTCTTTCTGGAGGCGGCGGATCTGAAAATCAAATGGGTGGAGGGAAAAGACAACCTATGCCACCACACTGCCACCCTGACGGTAACCCTTGTAAAAACGGGACAGCCAGTGGAAGGGGCTACCCTCTTCAATGGGAATGAACCCATTGGTACAACCAACAAAAATGGCCGGCTGGTCTCTGAATCCCTCAACCTGTCGGCCGTCGATCTACAGCTCAAAGCCGCCAAGGAACAGCTGACCAGCGATCCCGTTTCCTATCAGGTTTTGCCATCCAACCATCCTTACCCCCTCTTCCTCAGCATGGGTGAGAATCCGGCCACTTCGGTTTCCATGACCTGGCAGACAGATGCGAAGACCCTTCCATCCCTGGTCGAATGTGTAGAGAAGGAGGATCCGGCGGGCTTCGCAAGCAAAAAAGTAATCCGGGCACGGGGAACAACGGTTTTAGCACAACTGAATGAACAACAACCCGGAAAAGGAAGACAATACACGGTTTCCGTTCACAAGGCCACCCTCACGGGACTTTCATCGGCCACCACCTACCGCTACAAAGCCGGTGACGGAAAGAACTGGAGCGAAGGAAACTTTACGACGGCACCGTCCAGAGAAAGTGCGGAAACGGTCAAGTTCCTCTTCCTGGCCGACTCCCAGGAGTCTTCGAGGGAGCGGTACCAGGCCAATCTGCGCCCCATCTTGCAAAAAGCATTTGAAGCCCATCCGGACATCCGTTTCATCATGCATGCCGGTGACATGGTCAACAGAGGTTCCTTTGCACGGGAATGGGAATGGTTTTATGAGGCAGGTCAGCCCTTCTTCCGCCAATACCTATTTGCGCCCAATGTTGGCAACCATGAGACCGGAGGCATCGAGATCACCGGACCACAGCAAGAGAACAAAGCCTACCTCAACTATTTCAACAACCCATCCAACCACACCGGTCTCTATGCCGAGGGAAGCTCCTATTCGTTCGACTACGGATCGGCCCATTTGGTCTGTCTCGATGTCCAGAACCTCGAAGATGCCATCACCCTTTCAGAAAAATCGGGAGACAAGAGGTACCTGAAGTCCGCCTCCGACTGGTTGGTAAAGGATCTGATGAAGGCAAGTCAGCCCGGCAGATGGAAGATTGTCACCATGCATCAACCCATCTATGGTGCCAACCGAAATGAGACAGAGATCCGAAAGGTACTGGGACCACTTTTCGATAGCTGTAAGGTGGATGTGGTCATCACCGGACACGACCACTACTATTTCCGCAGCTTTCCCATGAAATACGACGCCGCCGCCAACGATGGGAAAGTGGTACCGGTCAACCAGTTTGGAACGGTCTACCTCATTGGCGGATCCACCTGTTCCAAGATGTACCAGCAAAAATTCGCCAATCCCTACCAGGCAGTCGTGAGAGCCAATGCGGTCTTCCCCGGGCACTATCCCTTCCAAAAAAACGAGCCGCTGCTCCTGCAAAACTATTCCCTCTTCACGGTGACCCCGACCTCGCTGACGTTTCATTTTTATGACCGGGAAGGCCAATTGCAAGACGAGATGGTGTTGCACAAAAGTCAGGAGGAGCTCACTGCCGACAATGGAGTCCTTCACCTCAAACTGGACCTCACCCGGGGAGGAGCCATCAGTTGGCTTTCCTTGTCAGGTTCCGACCGAAGTGTGGTCAACATTGCTGATGAAGGCCGCTATATCCAGCAATCCTACTATGCAGGCAAATCACTCGACCGCAAAGCGGATGGTCAGGCACCCAGATGGTCACCCTGGTGCTGGAACCCCATTCAGGTAGGAGATGCCTTTCGGAACCGGGCACAGATCCTCGATCACAAAAAAGAGGGCAACGAACTCTATGTCAAATGCATTCCCATGCAGTGGGACATGAACAACAAACCAGCCGAAGCGGAGATGGAGCAGTGGACTACCCTGGATGGAAACCTGCTGCGCGTCCGGAATAAGCTGACCGTCCACCGTACCGACAAGATTTACGGAGACAGCATTACCTGCGATCAGGAACTCCCGGCAGTTTATCCTATTTCCGCGCTGAAACACCTGGTAACCTACAAGGGATCGGAGCCCTTTACCCATGCTGCTACGGAAGAGCTCAAGGTGGTAAACCTGTCGAGCGGCTTTTGGGGAATCTACCCCGATGTATCGGAACACTGGATGGCTTTCACCGATGATGCGGGTTGGGGAATGGCCGTCTACAATCCGAACTGCACCAAATTTCTTGCCGGACTAGCCGGCGTTCCAGACAAGGAAGCCACGGACAACTCCACTTCCTACATAGCCCCGGTCAAAAAAGAGAGACTGACCAAAAATTGTGTGTACGAATACCATTACACCGTACTGATCGGCAATCTGGACTCCATGCGTACCCAGATTTACGGGTTACACCAATCAGAATAAAATAAAAAAGGGAGAAGCTGATTTCATTCAGCATCTCCCCTTTTTCTCGAAAAGAATTCCTTCACTAAATATTTTACCAGATCTTGGCCCTTTTGTCGGGTGCAAGATACATGGCCTGTCCCTCCTTCACGTCGAAGGCAGCATAAAACTCCGGCAGGTTCTGAAGCGGTCCGAGCACCCTGAATCTTCCCAGGGAGTGAACATCTTCTTTGGTGCGACGCAGAATCTCCTTGTCGCGGATATTTTGCCCCCAGACATGGGCATAAGCCAGGAAGAAGCGCTGATCCGGTGTAAAGCCATCGATGGGATCCTTCTGTGCATTGACTTTCCGGAAAGCGGTATAAGAGATGTTGAGGCCACCCAAATCCGCGATGTTTTCACCCAGACAGAGGGCTCCATTGGCATGGACTGTATCCAATACTGCAAACTTGTTGAACTGATCAACGAGGACCTTGGCCCGCTCATCAAAACGTTTGGAATCTTCGGGTGTCCACCAGTCAGTCAGGTTGCCTACTTTGTCAAACTTCCTGCCTTCGTCGTCAAATCCATGCGACATTTCGTGACCGATTACCACTCCGATGGCACCGTAGTTGACGGCATCATCCCCATCCTTAAAGAAGAAAGGAGGCTGCAAGATGGCGGCCGGGAAGACAATCTCGTTGATGCTGGGATTGTAATAGGCGTTGACCGTCTGGGGTGACATGCCCCATTCCAGCCTGTCGACCGGTTTGTTGATCTTGGCCATGTTGTAGGCTGTCTCGAACTGGTTGGCCCGGAATACATTCAACACATAGGAATCATCCTTGATCTCGAGACCGGAATAATCTCTCCATTTGTCGGGATATCCAATCTTGACCGTAATGGCCTGTAGTTTCTCGATGGCTTTCTGCTTGGTTTCAGGACTCATCCATTCCAATCCCTGGATTCTTTCGCCCAACGCCGTACGCAGGTTCTCCACAAGCTTGACCATACGGTCCTTGGAAGCCTGCGGGAAATAAGCCTGAACATATAGCTGTCCCAGAGCTTCGCTCAGCACATTGCTGGTCACTCCTTGTACCCGCTTCCATCTTGGCCGCATCACCTCGGCACCGGTCATGGCTTTGCCATAGAAATCAAAGCTTGCCTGCACAAAGGGCGAAGAAAGATAAGAGGCACTCTCGTTGACAAGATTCCATGTCAGATAGATCTTCCAATCCTCCACCGGGACAGTGGTCAACAGATTGCTGACCTCCTTGATGAAGATTGGCTGGTTCAGGTTAATCGAACCCGGATCGCTGACCCCCATGTCTGCAAAATATTGTTTCCATTGGAAGACCGGAGAGAGTTTGATGAGTTCATCCGTGGTGACCTTGTTGTAGGTCTTTTCCGGGCTCCTTTGTTCCAGTCGGCTCATAGAGGCCTTGGCCAGACTAGTCTCCAGAGTCAACACTTTCTGTGCGTTGGCTTTGGCCATCGCTTCCTCAGTGCCGATCAGCTTAAACAAACTGGTTATGTATTCCACATACTTGGCGCGTAGTTCTGCCGAATGGGCATCTTCGAGCAGGTAGTAGTCCCGGTCGGGCAATCCCATGCCAGCCTGGCAAAGTTGGGCAATAACCATCGTACTGTTCCGTGCATCGGCTGAACCGTACATACCAAAGAGGGGCGACATGCCACTTTTGTGGAAACGGATCACTGCCTTTTGCACATCCTCCATATTTTTGATCTGATCGATCTCTTGCAGGTAAGGCTTCAGCAGATCGTACCCCTGCTTCTCAATTTTAGCAGTGTCCATACCGGAGTTGAAAAGGGTGGCAATCTTGTCACCAACAGATCCTTTGGGATTGTTGGCTGAGGCTGTATTTTTTACCAATGTATTCAATTGGCTCTCAGCTTCTTCGCTCAATTTGTCGAAAGAGCCAAATCGACTACGGTCGGCAGGCAAAGGGTTGAGTTTTTTCCATCCGCCATTGGCGTAGGTGTCGAAATCGTTTCCTGGGACCACGGTTTTATCCAGGTTGGCAGGATCGATGGCTGGTGCGGCAACCTTTTTGGGAGGTTCCGAACAAGAAATCACGGTGGCTACAAGCATACACAATGAAATTGATAGAACAGAAAACTTGTTTTCCATAAGATTGAACTGATTTTAAAATCCAAAGATATTTAATTTGAATCATTTACTGGTTGAAAACCCTGGTCGGGAACAATCATGGATTGTTAGACTCCGAAAAATGGAAATTGTTACAGCCCGATGACTTAAAAATTTGATGCGATTTCAATAAATTTAGCATCTGCAAGCTTCTCTTCCGAAAAGCATCCCATGATCCGAATCAACGACCAAGCGACATGAAACAAATTGCCTTCCTTTTTCTTTTGCTGGGGATGTGCACTCCGGCAATCCGGGCCAATTGGCGGTATGCTCCCAATCCTTCACCCTCCGATTCCGTTCAGAATACCCTGGTGATCGACGCCCGGGAGATGAGACAACTGGATTTGAACCTTCCGGATGGCGGATTGCCCCCACTCCCAGGTGTCACCAATCTTCAGATCTTCCGCTCCTCTGCCGATGATCCCCTCTCCGCCGATGGTGATGGCTGGACCTACGCCCACCACATGGACCTGGCCATCTGGAAGGGCAGGATGTATGCTGCCTGGAACATGACCCGTAAGGATGAGGACAGACCTCCCTCCAAGGTGGTTTTTGCCACCTCATCCGATGGTTTCCATTGGACATCTCCCGTGGATCTTTTTCCCCGTGAGTGGGCAATGGCTTGCCGTTTCTATTTTTACAGGGCCCACAACGGCAAGATGTTGGCCTTTTGCGCCGGCAATTTCAACCAAGGCATCATCTCTGAGGCCAAAAAAAATGTACTCCTGGTGCGGGAGATCACCGCGCAACATACCCTCGGACCGGTCTTCACCCTGGTCAATCCGGGGGAAGCTACTCCACCCCCCTTCGAACAATCCACCGATGCAGGATTCATCGCCGCCTGCCAGGATGCATTTGACAACAAACCCCTGCTGGAGCAGCAGGACTATGGTGTTTTCCTGGGAAACCGAAGGATGGAATGGCATGACAAAACCGCTCCCTACAAAGGATTTTACAAATTTGGGAAGGCCTTCTGCTTCTTTCATCGTGCCGATGGCTTACTGGTGGGCATGAGCAAGATGGGGTTTGTCACCCTTTCCGCTGATGAAGGCAACCACTGGTCACCACCGACCCTGCCACCAACCCTCACCGCCGGGGCCGCCAAGGTATGGGGCCAGCGCACTTACGACCGGCAATATGTTTTGGCCTACAACCCCGATCCTGCCAGAGGAAAACGGTATCCTCTGGTACTGGTGAGAGGTGAAGATGGGATCCATTTTCAGGACATGCGGGTCATTCATGGGGAGTTTTCCCCCATACGCTACGACGGACTTTACAAAGATCCCGGATACCAGTACGTAAGGGGGGTGTCGGAATGGTCAAATGACTCCACCTTTGCCGACAAAAAAAGCATCTGGCTCATCTATAGCGTCAACAAGGAAGACATCTGGATCTCGCGTATTCCCTTGCCTGCCGGAGCACCTGACGGCAAACTTCGAAGAGAGCACTTTGCCGGTCCGGACGGTTCCCCCATCATCCCGGGCTGGAATGTTTATTGTCCGAAGTGGGCACCTGTTTCCACCGAAAGGATCGACGGCATCTCAGGACCGGGATGCCTGGTTTTGAAGGATGGGGACCCTGAAAATTACGCCCAGGCAGCCCGTCTGTTTGATGACCAGAACATCCGCGACCTCTCCTTCCGTATCCGAAGTCTGGACAAAGGATCTTGTGAAACCGAACTGAACCATGCGGATGGCAAAACAATGGGCATACTATCCATTCAGCCGGACGGGAAATTGCAGTGGGTGGTAGCCGGGAAGAGCCTGAACCTGGGTGAGATGCCTGAGAAAGGCTGGATAAACATCCGTTTCCGGATCGATGGCAAAGGTATTCTTGTCTGCACCCTAAACGGGCATCGGCATCGTGTGGAAACAGCAGGGGGGCTCCCCAAAAGGTTTGGACGGATCACCTTCCGAACCGGCCCGCGCCATGCCCTGACCGACCAACGCATGACAGAACCCGGTGGGGATCGCCGATCGGCTAACCCCTCCCTCATCCAGGTAACCCACTTTACCGTCAGATAGGGGTCCCTTCAGAAACGAAAAGGGCGATGCAGCATCATGCCCATCACCCTTTTCCCATGAGGTTCGAAAGAAGGAAACTTTGGGAAGATCGAAGCCTGAAGTGGTCATCTTCCCAGGTAGTCCGGTCCTTAACGTCCGTTTACGATGGCCTCCACCTCTTCGGGCTTGATCGGCACCCTGTCGCCGAGCAATCTGGCCCCGGTAGCCGTCACCAGCACGTCATCCTCCAGCCGGATGCCGCCAAAACCCAGATAGGTCCTGGCCTTCTTGTAGTTGATGAACTGCCGGTGCAACCCCTCCTTCTCCCACTTGTCGAGCAATGCCGGGATGAAGTATATGCCGGGTTCGTTGGTGATGACAAAACCTGGTTGCAGACGCCTGCCCAACCGTAGATAAGCGGTTCCGAACTGGTCGATTGGTCGGATCTCCTCATCGTAACCCACGTGGATCTGACCATAATCTTCCATGTCGTGCACATCAAGCCCCATCATATGTCCCAATCCGTGCGGGAAAAAGAGGGCATGCGCTCCGGCTGCAACCGCTTCATCGACATCCCCCTTCATCAACCCGATCTCCTTGAGACCTGAAGCAATCGTCCGGGCAGCAGCCAGGTGGACCGACTGATAGGTCACACCCGGGGCGGTCAGTGAAAAGGCTGTGTTGTTGGCAGCCAGCACAATGTCGTAGATCTCCTTTTGCTTTGGTGAGAACTTACCGCCAACCGGAACAGTTCGGGTAAAGTCGGAGGCGTAGTGGCCATTGGATGATGCCCCCGCGTCAACGATCATCAACCGGCCTTTTTCAAGCAAAAAGGAGTGGTTGTGGTTGTGAAGGGTCTCTCCATTTTGCGTAAGGATGGTCGGGAAAGAGGTTCCGGCTCCACCGGAAAGGGCTATCCCTTCAATAAATCCGGCGATCTCCTGCTCCTTCACACCGGGCTGCGCCAACTTCATGGCGGCAACATGCATCTCATAACCAATGGCGCAAGCCGCTTCAATCTCTTCAATTTCCGCCTCCTCTTTCACAGAGCGCAGCGAGACAATGGCCCGTATCAACTCCAGTGAGGCATATTGCCTGATCTTCCCGCTCTTGATGCCGGTAAGCATGCTGAGCCACATTTGGTTGTCGGTACGGTAAGGTGGGGTAAAATGGATCCGTTTCCCTGACTTGATGGCAGTTTCCACCACCCCCGGCAGGTTTTCCCTGGGAGCTGTCATGGAAATGCCCGCTCCGGCAGCCAAATCCTGGACAGAAGGCTGGGGGCCCATCCAGATGATATCCTCGATGTCGATATCATCCGCAAAGATGGCATCGAAGTTTTCATCGATGTCGATGACACCGAACATATTGGGCAACTGCAAGCCGAAGAAATAGAGAAATGTACTGTCCTGCCTGAAATGGTAGGTATTTTCAGGGTAGTTCATCGGAGATTCCTGATTGCCGGGAATCAGAACCAGTCCGGTCCCTAACTTTTGCCGGAGTTGTTCGCGTCTTCTGATGTAAGTTTCTTTCGTAAACATGGTCGTTCATTTTTTAAATATCCGGCGACAATCGGGAAGATCTGTTTTGATCACTCCCGGGCCACTCGCCTCAGGAGCATTCCCGCCATCAGCCGGATGGCAGATTATTTGAAAATCAACAGATAAAGCCATCCACTTCCCCAGCGGTTAACCGGTTACTTTGGCCGGCAAACCCCGCTTGAGAATTTTACGTTCGGCAGCCGGTTTGGGCATAAAAATGTCTGAAGCGGTAAGATGTAGTTGCCGAATCACCTGCAAGGCATACTCCTGCCGGAAGAGGTCGTCGTTCTTGGTGTTGTTCGTCCCAAAAGTAAACTTCACCCCTGCC